>NZ_JBNHEQ010000059.1:0-29470 GCF_050016015.1 Dapis hubbardiae BLCC-M172 | reverse complement strand
CTACTGGATTTACTATTGCAACATTTAAGGTGAAACAATCTACTACTGGAGCTACACCGCTAAAATGGTGCGTTACGACGAATTGTTAAATACTTTTCACAGTCTAAGTTTTAGCCGTCTAACGCACCCTACTGGATTTACTATTGCAACATTTAAGGTGAAACAATCTACTACTGGAGCTACACCGCTAAAATGGTGCGTTACGACGAATTGTTAAATACTTTTCACAGTCTAAGTTTTAGCCGTCTAACGTACCCTACTAATTAATCAACTTTATCCGAGCTAGGGGCGCTAATAAAAATGGCTAACTTCCCTAAATTTACTACTAACCCCGCCAACCCTAATAAAATTTTTGCCGACAAATACAACCGTAGTTTTATAGTTGGTTTGACTTTCCTCAGCGTAGCGTATTCAACTCCAATTTTAGCACAAACTCAATTAGCAGAGAATTTAGAATTTGCAGAAGTTACCCCTTTATCAGAACCAGACTGGTCTACCTCAGCAACAGACCTCCAAGCTCCATCACAAAATCTAGCATCCCAAAACAAGGCAACAGCACCCTCATTAAACAAAAAGCCCAAGAATTCAACCCAACGCACACCCACACCCGCACCGGTAGACCCAGATTATATTATTCCGCCACGCATCGCTGATGATGAAAAAGTTAGCCCCCTAACCACAAGTTTACCCCTCAATGATATTCCTATTAGTCACCTAACAAAATGGGAAGTTACTGCTTTAGAAAGTTTTGCCGATACTGCGGACACCGACTTTTTTATTAACGGCATCCTCAAACTTAATGGTCGAGTTATGGAAAGTTTAACCCGCAATAACATCTATACCGTAGACCAAAAAGCCACTTATTTCCAACTGCGAACAGTTCCTATAGAGAGAAAAGTTACCACCACAACAATTGAACCCAAAACACTAATAGGGCAAGAAATGCAACTAAGTTTAACAGCACCTTGTATTTTTCCTGGTACTCCCGACGACCAACAATGTACCTATACCCCTGGTTTAGTTATAGATCGCAACAGTATAGATCCAGAAGTTTTAGTACCGACTCGCGTTTTTCAAACCTCTGAAGTAGGAGATGTTGTTAAACCAGAAACCTTAGCTTTTATGCAGTTTCCCGGTTTTCAGCGGGGAACAAGCAGTCAACCTATTGGAGTAGATTTATATTTTCCTAATGCAGGTGCTTTTCCGGGAAACGGTCAATCCCAAAAAACTAAAATTGAACGAGAAGAAAAAACTGATTACACGATTTCTAGCACAATGTCGCGAGTTCGTCAAGTTGTCAAGGCTAACGATACAGAAGCAGTTATCGGGCGTACAGTTCGTGGTTTTACCCTATTTTTTGATGATGAAAACCGGGGATTAAATACAACTATTCAAGCAGCAGCGCAATTTTTACCCGATGTTATTCCCGACTTAAAAGGCAGTGAAAATCCTGTCAACTCTAGTATTAACCGCAACTTATTTTTAGCAGCTAACAATACTCGTTTACCTAGCGGTAGTTTTACCATTTATTCTGCTGGAATAGGTAGAGCAAAAAGTTTAACACCTGATGTTACTAGCTTAAGTCAAGTTCCCAGAGGAAATTATAACAGTATTTGGCTCGGTCTTTCCCCTATTATTGACCGCAGTATTAACGAAGGTCGCATATTCTATACTCCCACAAGTCCGCAATTAGCGATCGCCAGTGCAGGAGCAGAAGGTGGAGCAGACAGCAATGTAGACCTAGAGTCTGTAGTCAACGAAGATTTTTTTTCTACTAACAACCTACAAAATTTTTATGCTCAAATTTATCTCAGCGTTCTCCAACAAGATGCTAACTTTGTCAGAGAAAGTATTTATCGAGAAGAAACCAGTTATTCTCCTCATCTGAGTTTTACCGGAAATTGGACTGGAGGTGAAGATTTGTTCCGTTATTATACTGGTGTCATTGCTTCTGAAGAAATCAAACTTTACCTGGGTGCTGACTATACGAGAAACACGGTCAACAGTTGGAGTTTTCGGGTTGGTGGAATTGGTTATCTTAACCCAGACCGAGATTATTATAGTCAACTTTTTGGCAATGTCGCTAAAAGATTTCGTATTAGTAAAAATGCTAATTTTAGCTTATCAACATTCTTCAATTATGCTATAGATAGAGATACTAAAATTGGGGATATTGTGAATAATTCACCTGCTAGCGAACTTGCTGCTAATGCTCGTTTGAATTGGGGAATTACTTCTTTTGGTGTCACCTACTATTTTGGCGATATTCTCCCTAATTCTTTTGAAGACAGGTTATTGCTAGAGTTTAGTATTCGTCCGCTGAAGACTGTTACTTTTTCTGGTTATGTTGCACCAGTTGATGAAACCTCTAACCGTTCTGTTTATGGTGCTAGTTTAACTTGGCGACTAAACAATAAATATAATAGTCCGACTCTATCTTTGAGTTGGAAAAATCAGGAATATGATTATGGTCAAGATCCTTTTGGAAATAATCTCACAATAACTGATAATACTTTTACAGTCTTATTTCGAGTTGGTAAATAGTTAATATCATGTCCGGTTTAATCATTATAATTAAAGCTTGTAGTAGGGCTTGATAATTTCTACAGTTCGGGCTAGAGCAATACTACAAACCATATACTTTTTTATCACTGATTATCCGGACATGATATAATGTTCTCACTCTCCACTTAATTCGATATCAAAAAATTAGGACTTACGCAAAGGCACTATATATAGAGTCTTGGTGCGTTACGCTGGCGCTAACACACCCTACTGGATTGTTTCATCTTAAATGGTGCAATAGGAAATCTACCAGAGATTGCTTTCCTAACGGAATGCTCCGCAAACACTATCGTTCGCAATGACAATTCTAACGCACTATTTTAGCTGAAACGGTCCACTACCAATAGCTTAATTCGATATAAAAAAATGTTCCGTCTTCAACCATTGCCCAATCTTTCTAAATTCTCTTCCCTCCTGTAGGGGCGAATGGCTATTCGCCCCTACAACATCTAATTTACATCAATGCCACCAGATGTAAAATTAATTCTGATCAACAGAAATATACTCCTGAATAGCTTGATAACAATCAGAAACAGACGCTCTTTCTGTCATTACCTTCACTAACGCTTCATAAGCAGACTGATTATTTTCTATCAAACTACGAGCTTGCAAAGATGCCCAACTTTGTTTAAGTTTAGACTCTCCAGGACGTTTTAATTGTGTCAAAACTGCTGTAATGTTCGCCCGATCCTCTGCTCCACCCTCAGCATTACCATAAATTAAATCTTCTGCAGCAATACCCGCCATCCAGACAGTACAATATCGGTCCACAAGTTGGTTAGAAATCACACCTCTCTGTAACTGAGCAGCTAACTTTTGGTCATCAAACCTAACTCCTCCTTGAGCTGACTGACCTTGCCGAAATGCTTCCCATGCACTCAGAGCATACCCACTAATAGGAATTTCCAATAAATAAGCCACCAAAAAATGTCCAGCTTCGTGACGAATAATCCGATCGCGTCTTTCTGAAGATGTTCCTTCAACTAAATCTACAATAATCATACTGCCCTGACCTTGCCACCCAAGAGTATCTATAGTTGCTAATACCAACACAGAAAAAGTAGCGATCGCTGGTATAAGTGGAGATACATTAAATATCGGTCCAAGTAAACTAGACATGGTAAGAACAAACATACCAATGGCAATAATATTAAGTGAAGTTTGTTTCATAATTAGGGAATAGTTCAATAATTAATAATTAATAATTAATAATTTTACCAAAAAATGAGGGCATGAGCCTACCCTTGGATAGGGGATGAAAAAATATTTAACTCAGTATTTCAAGCCTCCGACTAAGGTCTGAGGTTCACTGATAACTAATAACTGTTAACGTAGTTCCTCCGCAGGAGGCTAACTGAATTGCGCAGTTCCTCCGACAGGAGGCTAACTGAAATGACCTCTATACTATACTTCAATCTCCCCATCTCCCCATCTCCCCCACTCCCCTACTCCCCTACTCCTCATCTTCCTCAAGCGATCTAGCTTGCTCAAAAGTATCTAAACTATGACCATCTCCTACAAAGCGCCAATGCCAAGGTTCATAACTAATACCTTGAGGATTATCCCTTGGAAAGGATAACTCAAAACCATAATTGCCAGCATTTTCTTGTAACCACTGGAACGCTCTAGTATTTTCAAAACTAACTTGGAGATGACTTCCTGGTGATCGAGCATCTCCAATATCAATAGCGTAACCTGTATGATGTTCGCTGTAACCAGGAGGCGCACTCACCTCAGCTCTTTTAGATGTCACCTGTCCCCGCTCTGCTTTTACCTCAAAAAATAAATACTCTTGATCTGCCAAAGTTCTAAACCCCGAAAGAGGAACCAAATTAATATTTGCAGACCAAGCTGCATCTGACATGGCATTAAATTTTTCTGCCGCATTTGAACGTAGTTTGACATTTTGGTTGCCAAACACTGGTGTCAATTCTTGCCAAGATGCTTCTTGATAGGGCAAATGTCCTAGTATATTTTCTTTCTGCTGAATGGAAGGAGTAGGAGACGGTGAGGGTAAAGGTATTTCTATAGGAGTTGGAGATGGTTCGACTACTTTTGTTCCAATATTTTGTTTCATTTGGGCGACAGAAGAATTGTCTGTAGTTTGGTTAAATTGGAAGTGCAAACCAATACTAATTATTAGAGCGATCGCCCCTATCAGTAATAATTGCCAAACCTGCCATTTTTTCTGAGGCTGAAAAGGCTCCTGTTTTGCACCTTCGTATTCATCTCTTACAGCTTCAGGAATATCATCTACTGGCAATTTTGCCTCATCTGGTGTTTTTTTAAATAGACCCAGCTTATTCAAAATTTTCACCTAAAACTCCTCGGTAGTTTGAAAGCCTCTTTGCTTTAGGAACAGTTTGAAAAACGCCAGCCACAGCTTTACTCACAGTATCCCTGATGGGGCAGGAGAGTGGTTGACGTTCTCACAGACCTACAATAATCAGTAAAACATAAAATTATGTGTCTGTTTTCGGCCTTGCTAAATCAAGAGATTAAACTTTAAGAGTCATCTGTTTCTGATACCTCTAAATATCTAACCAGAGTAAGTGATGGGTATTACCCCTAGTAGAAAATCATCTTACCAATTACCAACGCCCTGTTTTCTATTCCTGCTTCGACCGGGTCGTCGGCGCTATCCAGTCCACAGAGTGTCATAGTCGTTTGCTTTGTAACGCTGGCGAATATGCGGAATGGGGAGCAGAGAGCTAACTGACGGCCAAAGCTAAATTAATACTACTTTCTAATCTATCGCTTTCTGGAGTAAAGTTTGTTTTGCCAATGTTGTTGGTCGGCAAATGTTTAATGGCCAGTTACCGATTCTGTCCTTTCTACCTCATTTAGTCCATTATTATTGTGTATAACTTTTCTTGGTCTACCTGGTTTACGCTTGTGGCGTTGACTAATAGACTTATCACTAGCCACAGCTAATTCTTCTGGAGTGCATTTTAAAATATCCAGAATTTCCAGGTACTTTTGGGGAGTCATTGTTGGTTCTGTACGCCCCGTCTCCCAGTTACGAACACTGGTTTCGCTGATACCTAGTCGCTCTGCTACTTCAGCACGGGTAAGCCCCGCACGTTCTCTCAGGGCTTCCATGTCCATACTTTTTATATTTCCTCCGCCAATCATCTGATCTAAAATATAAGTTTTTTTGAAAACTGATTCGGTATTTAAATTAAGCACCTTCATTTTAAACTCCTTAAAATATAATTGTCTAGGTTTTTTTAAAAAAAGACTAAATTATTGTCGCTACGCTCCTAACCTTTTGGGTATTAGTAGATTAGATTATTATTTGTTGTGAAATGAAACGCCTCAAAATGCTGATTATACCATTTTAGCTCTACCAGTTCAGTCGGTTGTAGTGAATACGCTTTGGTAGCGATAGTGGCAGCAGGAACGAACAAAGTATTTTTTACCATGACTTTAAGATAGCACCTAATAAAATTTGCTGAATGTGCTTATATCTTATTTTGAGGTTGTGGGAAATTGCAAGACAAAAAACAATTTTTTCTCACATCTTCATCAAATCTTCATCAAAATTCTATCAAATCTTCATCAAATCTTCATAAAAGTCTCCGAGAGACCACTTACAGTGTAATATTATTCTTCCAAAAAATAAAATATACAACCAAAGCCACTAATTTGGGGGAAAATTTCTCAAGATCCAACAGGATAGTAATCAAGAGATATCTCAGGCGATCATCTGGGTTATCTTGATTTTCAATAAGTATATTCAATAATTCTGACTAATATTTTAGGATAGAAAAATTTACTGCCCCAAACCTACCACCTTCTTGAATCCCTAATTTTATACTTGTGGCCATGAAAAAAAACCCATAACCTCAGATGGTCTTGAGATTTCGGGTTAACTTTACTCTCACATATTAAGATTAGGTGTTTTCACAGCACAAATCTCAACAAAAGTCAATTTTTGGCTTCAATCAACAGCTCATACTAATACCGTTTTATGGAAGTCAAAAGTCATGGATTGAGATTGTACAAGCTTGACATACTCCCGACGTTGCGCTTACGCGACAAAGCGGGATTCTTCAGTCAGTAAAAACTGACCGCTGTTTTAACAGAGGTGATGTCCTCCCCCTGTGATGACGCTTACAATAACAAAATGTACCTAGCATGTCTTGCGGCTTATAAACGTTTAGCTTGTGGAGGTATCCGAATCTTGGCCCTGGCTTTCATCCCGACGCTCCCCTGCGGGAGAGCGCGGGACTTCCCGCCAGGGAAGTTAAAAATCTTACTGACACTAATTTAAAACGATTATTTTACAGAATATGTATAAAAATTTTTATAATATTTTTTAAGTTAAATAGTATAACTTTATGGATTATTTTGAGTAGGAATTAGCTTTAGTTTTCATAAGTTGAAAAATATTGTAAAAACCATTAGCGCGAGAAGGAGTTAAACTTGCTTTTAAACCTGTTTCTTGAATAAAATCTGGAGTTACTTGGGAAATTTCTTGAGGTGTTAATCCATTCAAACCCTCAATTAAGAAAGCAACCAATCCCTTAACTAACTGAGCATCAGAATCTCCTTGATAACAAACTTTTCCATCATCTAAGTTAGCAGTAATATATACCTGAGATTGACAACCATAAACTTTATTTTCTGGTATCTTTTCTGCTTCGGGAAAATCAGGTAACTTTTTAGCATACCAAAGTAGTTGTTCATAGCGCAATTTATTAGAAGATGCCCGTTGAAATTTTTTAACAATACGTTCTAATGATGATGGTAAAGACATAGAGGGAATTTAGAATTTAGAATTAGGAATTGGGAACAAGCAAAACATATTTACTCCGGGAATTGTAGCACATTCATAGGACTTACGCAGAAACCAGGTTGATCGACAAAATTTCGTGAAAAACAACGATCGGGGCAATAAACCCGGTTTCTTGTTTAACTTTTGACTTTTGACTTTTGACTTTTGACTTCTAACTATTAGTCCCTGGATCGGCTACAATAGTTAAAGAAACTTAACAGTAATATCTGTAATAAAAACTTCTTATGTCTCTTCCTATTCGCAACGTAGCCATCATCGCCCACGTTGACCATGGCAAAACTACCCTAGTTGACTCGCTCCTCAAACAATCAGGTATCTTCCGGGAAGGGGAAGAAATTCCTGATTGTGTCATGGACTCCAACGACCTAGAACGGGAACGTGGGATTACAATTCTCTCTAAAAATACCGCCGTTAGATACAGAGATACTCTGATTAATATTGTTGATACCCCTGGTCACGCTGACTTTGGTGGAGAAGTAGAACGAGTCCTCGGTATGGTGGACGGTTGTTTACTAATTGTGGATGCCAATGAAGGCCCAATGCCACAAACTCGCTTCGTCCTCAAAAAAGCCTTAGAAAAAGGTTTAAGGCCCATTGTTATCGTCAACAAAATCGACCGTCCCCGAGCTGACCCCCACAGTGCTGTTGATAAAGTTCTCGACCTATTTATAGAGCTGGGTGCAGATGATGACCAATGTGATTTTCCTTATCTATTTGCCTCTGGTTTGGCAGGTTACGCGAAAAAAGACCTGGAAACAGAGTCACAAGATATGCAGTGTTTATTCGATTCTATTTTAGACCATGTTCCTCCTCCAGTGGGAGACCCTGAAAAACCTTTGCAGTTGCAGGTGACGACTCTCGACTATTCAGAATATTTGGGTAGAATAGTTGTAGGTCGTATCCACAACGGTGTGATTAAAGCTGGTCAACCTGCGGCTATTGTGAAAGAAGATGGCACAATTGTCAAATCAAAAATCTCAAAGTTAATGGGATTTGAAGGTTTGGCACGCATTGAGATTCAAGAAGCTGCTGCTGGTAATCTTGTGGCAGTTGCTGGTTTTAGTGATGCTAATATTGGTGAAACTATTACTTGTCCTAACGAACCTCAAGCTCTACCTTTGATTAAAGTAGATGAACCTACTCTACAAATGACTTTCTCTGTAAATGACTCTCCATTTGCAGGTCAAGAAGGAAAATTTGTAACTTCTCGACAAGTGCGCGATCGCCTGATGCGAGAATTAGAAACGAACGTTGCATTGCGAGTAGAAGAAACTGACTCTCCAGAGAAGTTTTCTGTTTCTGGTCGTGGGGAACTGCACTTAGGTATTTTGATTGAAACGATGCGTCGAGAAGGTTATGAGTTTCAGGTTGCTCAACCTCAAGTTATTTACCGAGAAGTCAGCGGTCAACCATGCGAACCATTTGAACTTTTAGTAATGGATGTTCCCGAAGATGCGGTCGGTGGTTGCATCGAAAGAATAGGTCAGCGCAAAGGCGAAATGCAGAATATGCAGGTGGGTACAAATGGTCGGACTCAATTAGAATTTTCTGTTCCTGCTCGTGGTTTGATTGGTTTCCGGGGTGACTTTATGCGTCTTACCCGTGGGGAAGGTATTATGAACCACAGTTTCTTAGATTATCGTCCGTTGGTTGGTGAAATTGAAGCTCGACGCAATGGGGTGATTATTGTTTTTGAGGAAGGTGTGGCAACTTTTTATGCGTTGAAAAATGCTGAAGATCGTGGAGTATTCTTTATTACTCCTGGTACGAAGGTGTATAAAGGTATGATTGTGGGAGAACATAACCGCCCTCAAGATTTAGATTTGAATGTTTGTAAAACTAAGCAGTTGACAAACCATCGTTCTGCAACTGGGGATGAATTGGTGCAGTTGCAAACGCCTGTGGATATGAGTTTGGAGCGGGCGTTGGAATATATCGGACCTGATGAGTTGGTGGAAATTACACCGGAGTCAGTTCGGTTGCGGAAGTTGAGTAAGAAATTGGTGAAGCGATAAATCAAGAGTTGTCTTTGTTCAGCTTTTAGTAAAATTTGTAGGGTGCGTTAGACGGCTAAATTTTAGACTATGAAAAGTATTTAGCAATCCGTCGTAACGCACCATTTTAGATGTGTTGGTTCAACGGTGCGTTACGGCGCAACATAATATTTGCAGTTCAACCGTAGTTTGTAGTAAGCGCCTAACGCACCCTACTAGACTGAAATAGCTGTATCTGATAGTTATAGCAAAATTCAACAATCTTTCTCCCCTACGGACGTTGCATTCAACGTTCCTACCCTATTCCCTAATGCAAATTTTTAGCTGTGTCGGTCCACTACTAGAGTACTCGACTTGATACCTGAAACTGGCAAAATATTCTAGGAATGTTTTCTGGAAAGTCTTACAATAATAAAAGTTCAGCTCAAAAACTTATAAAAAGAAAAAAATCATGGAAATTGCAGCAACTACCATCGATCAAATTCTCAGCAATTTGGCATCACAACCTGACCCTGCTTGGAAAACTCTAGACTTGGAAACACAGAGAAAACAGATTCAAACTGAATTATACTCTTCTGCACCCAAGGATGCCATGATACGATTTCTAACAAGGATACAGTTTCAGGAAGCGCCAGATTTAGGCGAGATTGATTGGGAATCAGAATTATCTACTTTTGAACCAATTGAATATCCTCAATACTATCTTCAGCCTTTTCATAGTGTTTTGGGAGGATACTTGTCGGAAACTGCAGCAGTTGGTAATCGAGTAGGAATGGAAGCGCTTTTAGAAAATGCTCATCCACGAAAATCCCTCGGAGTCAGAGACGAAATAGCCAAATTATTTCCCGAAGATGCTCGCCACATTTTAGACTTAGGAGCAGGTATCGGAGACGATGCAGCAGCGATTGCTCGTTATCTCCCTTCTGCTACAGTAACAGCATGGGATGCTTCTCCGTTTATGATTGTAGTTGGTCGCCGATACCACAAGGATATTCCCAATCTACATTGGAAACACGGTTTAGTTGAAAAAACCGAACTGCCAGATAATTCAGTTGATGCTCTTAATATCGCTTATCTTCTCCATGAATGTCCTGATGAAGTTAAGCAAATCATCCTAGCAGAATGCTGGCGAATTCTTGCTCCAGGTGGTCGGTTAGTTGTCACAGATTCGCACCCTGGAGAACTGCACTCATACAGAGGCTTTTTTGAACCTTATAAAGAGCAATGGCTAAAAGTTGACCCCGATAAGTTACTGCAAGAAGCGGGTTTTGTCAACATTAAGGCGTATCAGTTTGCCTATCCTGCTTGGACTCGTGTTGGAGAAAAACCCAACTAATTTACGAGTTGAAACTCTCCAGTAGGGTGCGTTATACGGCTAAAATTTAGACTGTGAAAGGTATTTAGGAATCCGTCGTAACGCACCATTTCAGGTTATAAAAATATCGAATTTTTGGGCTGATAGTTATAGCAAAACTTGTAGTCGCGTGAGACACCTAAAATGTTGAAATAGTAGGGGCGGGTTTCCCTGTTAAATTAATGAGTTTTCACATTTGATTAGATAAACCCGCCCCCATTCCGCGTAGTTATCAATATCAGCATTACCCAATATCAGGTTGAAAGCGGGGGAGTTTTGGTGAATCAATCAATTATCACAAGATTTTTAGTGAAACCCGCCTCTACAAATTTTTCATACATTCGGTTGACGTAGGGGCGGGTTCCCCTAGAATGTTAATAGGAATTCAACAAAATGAAATAAACCCGCCCCTACAAATCACACTGATAATATATGAACTGAAAAAAACCGCCCCTACTAACCCACACCAATATAGGGAAAACGGTTCGCTTTAATAAAATGTATCGCTGTCTCAGCTATTGCTGGAATTTCTATCAAGACAATTTTTTCTATCAAAAATGGTAACGGTATTTGTCCGGGGGATACTTTTGTTTTAGGAACTTTGCTTAATATCCCTCTCAATATTCTTTTACCCCAGTCGCTTTTCTTGGTTGGTTTTTTCTTAGGTGTATAACGGCGAGAGAAACCTTTGTATTTGTCGGCGCATTCTTCTAGGGATGAACCCAACTCAAAAAAAGCTGGATGGCATTACTCAATGGCATCCGTGGTTAGTTTTTCAGAAGTACCATAGTTACTGAAGTCGTAGAAAAAGCCTTCTCTCATCCCTGCTGCCTTGGGGTTGGCATGAATATAACGGATCAAAATTACGGTCAAACGTGGTTCAGAAACTCAAACATTTTCTAGCCGTGGCGAATTGCAGGACGCTAGTTAATCAAAATTATTTCTTGATTTGTTAATTATCATTGGGTTACTTTGCAGGAAAATATAGTACATGTAGGGTGGGGAATTTTGAGTCAATGAGACCTCTCCTCCGATCCCAGTTGTTTACCATTTACCTGAAACCTACTATTAACTCTTTTTCTTCAATGAACCTATTATAAATACACCTAGTAAACCTAAACCAGCTATTGTTGTGGGTTCGGGAACATCAACTTTGATAATCTCAGCATATAATGTTGCCTCTGCTGTTGAATTTTCTGGGGAGTTAAACTCACTGAGAAAAGTATTACCACCGTCACTAGAAAAACCAGCTAATTTCAAGGTGTAATCTACTCCACCAAAATTAAAAGTATCATTCGTCAGATCATTAGCGGTAAAAGTAAGTATATCTCCATCTAAAACTGGGTCGTTATAAATATTAGGAGTATTGAAAATATTGAAGGTGTAGTTTAAGCTTTCTGCATTGTTGAAAGAATTAGCAAAAGACAATTCAATTTCTAGAGGAAAGTCCCCATTAAAACCATAGAAAGTAGCACCATTACGATAGGTTAAATCACCAACAGCAAATAAAGTATTTACATCCGTGCTGAAACCTAAACCGTCATACTGAACATAATTTTTGAAAGACCAAGCTGCAGGAATTCCCCAAGTTAGTCTGTTGTTTGTGCCACCGTTTTCATTTGAGAGAGATTCGATACCAGTAGATACAGCAGGTAGACCCCATGAACCAGATGTTGTTCCAGCAAAAGTAATAGCTTCAACCTTTCCTGTTGTTGCAAAGAACATTGTAGTAGTTGCTATTAAGGTTGGTAAAAATTTAGTTCTGTTCATTGTCAACTATTCTCCTAATTTTTGGTTTTCATCAGTTGATGACCTCAATATCTTACTTCGGCGTTGGTAAATCTAGCTATCAAACCTAAATTTAGCAAAATCTAAAATGCTTTTCAGTTAATAGTTAGGCTATGCCTATCAAAGCACAATCATAGCCAAAATCACCAACATCCTTACTTCTTATGGTATTTCTAAGAAGAGACGTTTGTCATCCTCCCACTCGTAGATGATCGATTGATGAAAAAGTTAACTGAATATAATCTTAAATGCTCCCACCCCTAGTGTCAAGAGTATTTCGCCAACTTCATCCAATCTTCATCAATTGAGGTACTCTCCGTAAATATCCTTAGTATTTAGTGCTATCAGTTAACAAAAACTACTTATTAAATACTTAAAAAGGTGCATGAATAAAGGGCTGGCAACAATTGGAATGGGAGTTTTCATTAAGGATTGGACTGAACCTGGCCTTATACGATGGTGGCGATTTAGTAGGGCCAGGTTCCGCAGCTATTAGCCAAGGACTTTATAGCGCTTTTCAGATTGATGAACCACATCTTCATAATCAAAACCTTGTAGGGAGGTTCTATGGAACGTCCCTACTGTAGTCTACTTTTTTGACAACCGCTGTAAATTTATCAAAAAAATTGGGTCGCGCAACTTCGCCTTTTAAGGTGAAATGTTTTTGGAGAGTTGCTCACATCCCCGTGACAAAAACATACGTCGCCAATCCGACGGCTCCCCTATCTGTAGGGGCGAATGGCCATTCGCCCCTACTAACTTCTGACTTCGTTAAGGCTTGGCTTTTCCTCAATGTTTATAATTTTATTTATCACCATATCAAAAATAAGTCATTATAGTACACCATGACAATTTCACCTTCTTGAAAACTAGACAAAGCTAGACATTTGCCATCGGTGAGTGCAAATGATTTTGTGGCTCACCCGTTTCAATGTGTACTTGCTGTGAAAGTTCATGTTCCGCCCACAAACTATGGGTTAGGATTCCCTCTAGGGCTTTCCTCCATTGAAAAAGTTTAGTCCTCCGGATACGATGTAGTTTAATAAAACTAGCAACTCGTCGCCAATGACTCCAATCATGTTTGTTGACATCCTCCGGTCTCAACAAACATTTGGGGATTTTTTCTGATAAGTTTAAGGCTCTACGACCAATCACTAAAGCAGCAGCAGTGCCACTGTTTAGGCCGTATTTACCCATATAATTAATCATTCCTATCAAGCTGGTAAAAGCTGGATTTACTTTAATTAATTCAACTCCAAATCTTCTACAACACGATGCTAAAGCTTCTCTAAACATTCCAGTAGATAAATTAGAAAGCATTTCATTATAAACTTTACAATATCCACTCATTTTAGCCTTTTTCTTACTAAAATCTAGAGACTCAATGGCAATAGCGCATTCAAAAAATTCTGCTAATTCGACAATTTGAGAAACACTATTTCTCATGGATGCTTGCCGTTGTCCTGTAGTTTGATTTTTCCATTTATACGGGATTTCTTTTAAATATTCAATGTTGCCATCCCACTTCACATAAGTCATTGAAATCGACTCAGCATTAAAATCAATACCTATACAACCATTTTTTCTAGTATGAACTACTGGAATTTCTTGTACATAAGTAGAAAGATGTATATACCAATTGTCTTGTTTATGTTCCCTAGGAAAAACTTGAATTGTAATGGGCTTCAAACTATTTATGGCATAATCTAAATCTGAGCTTCTATATCTACCTACTCTATCTAAAACAGAAAATTCTAACTGTATTTTCTGACCATATTTACCCTGTAATGGTCTAGGTAGTTGAATCTCTAGTTGATATTTGTCATCTTCTTCTAATGGGAAAACTTTCATCATAGTTCCACCGCCTGGTTGAGATTTTCCCACACAGAAAAACCTGCCAGATCGTTTTTTTCTCCAATCAACACCCCATTCATCTAGGGTTTTATATCCGTTTTCTGCTAAATTATGTTGAGCGTTAAATAATTTCCGAGAGCAAAAACAAATATGTAAACGTTCTGTATTTTTTAACTCCTTTAATTTTCGTTTCAGGCTGGCTATTTTATGAATTTTGCTTTTTAAGCCTAACAACTGATTCTGAAATTTATTTCGAGCCTGTATATTTGGGAAACCTTTTTTCCTTGCTAATTTTAAAGTTTTTTCTAGTTTAGTGATGAGTTTTTTTGTAGCAGTTGTTTTAGCTTGGATTTGTAACTCTAATTTAGAGATATAGTTGTTCTTAGCTGTTTTTAATTGGTTTAAACATTGAGTCGCTTCAGTAGCAATTGAATCAGCCCATGCCCACTGAAGATTAAACTGCTTCATTAGACGCTTTTCTACTTCTGATTCTGACAACTTCTCAGCTTGCATCCAGTTGAGGGCAGACCGTTTCCAGGATTCATACAATGCTCCCAGTTCCTCAAATATAGGATGGTATTCAATTTTTGTTTCTATCCCTCTCAAGGAACCGTGAGATTTGGCCATTACTAACATTGAATTACTTTACTCAAGGTTAGCATGGTTTGTCTAGGAATGTGAACAATATTTGCTATAGCTTTGACTTTTTCTTTTGCATAGTGTCTAGAGCCATATATTCGACATGAAAAACAGAGGAAATTCTGGTGAAGTAAAAGTTGGAGATTGGGCGATCGCTGTCGGCAACCCCCTGGGATTAGATAATACAGTCACCTTGGGTATTGTGAGTTCCCTCAACCGCGCCAGTTCGGAAGTTGGTATTCCTGATAAACGTCTGGATTTTATTCAAACTGATGCTGCCATTAACCCCGGTAATTCTGGGGGTCCGTTGTTAAATTCCCAGGGAGAAGTGATTGGCATTAATACAGCTATTCGTGCTGATGGGCAAGGTATTGGGTTTGCCATACCTATAGATGAAGCAAAAGTGATTCAAGAAAAGTTAGCTAAAGGTGAAAGTATACCTCGTCCTTACATTGGAGTGCGGATGATTACTTTGACTCCAGAAATCATTCAAAGATTTAATAAAAATCCTAATTCCTTAATACAACTTCCTGACACTGGAGGTGTTTTAATAGCACAGGTAATTCCTAGTAGTCCAGCAGCTAAAGGCGGTTTACGACGTGGGGATGTGATTACAGAAATTGATCAAAAAATTACCACTGCTGAAGAATTACAGAATATAGTTCAGGAAAGTGAAATTGGTAAACCTCTAAAAATTACGGTCAAACGTGCTTCAGAAACTCAAACATTTTCTGTGAGTCCAGGGGAGTTACAGGATGCAAGTTAGGTTTTGCTGAAAAAGTCTTATGGGTAAGGGTAGGAGTCAGGAGTTAGGAGTTAGGAGTTAGGAGTTAGGAGATTATCTGCGTTGTTCAATTGCAGCAACATAAGAAGGTGGTGGTGCATAGTAATGGTAGATAGAGTGTGGGGAGTATGGGGAGTGCGGGAGCGTGAGAAGAAATTAAAAAATATATATCTTCACCATTACAATGCAGGACTACCCATAAGAATTTAGTAATTTGCTTACTTCTGCTAAATGTATTAGAAATTTGGAAGTATTACTGTATTCAAGGTAGTTTGCCAGAATGAGATAAACTCGCCCCGTACTGCCAAAGCTTTTGGTTGATAGACTAACTTTTTGTTTGTAGTTTTGCTCTAGCCCACAATTTATGTTTGGGCTAGAGCAAAACTACGAACCTAATTATAAGTGTTCTACCGGACATAATATAAATTGCTAATCTACCTCCAAAGTAGGTTAAACCTGACCCTACAATTTTTTTAACCTTTAATTTAGACCTACCTAATAGAGGGTCTACAATCTTTCTTATATTTTTGGTTTTCTACTTGATTAATGATTTTTTTTTAATGTTTTAATTATCAAAAATTACTATTTTTATAGAATTTTCTACCAGATATATTAATAGTAAATTAACCTTCATCAAAGCTGGCCAAAAATAGGTTGTCGATCCTAAATATCTAAGCTAATGTTAGATTAAATACTTTCTGTTTATTGGGAGTATAATATGAAAATATATGGAGCTTTGATACTCGGAAAAAGGACTAATTACTTAATGAAAACTACCTTTCGCCAACAATCTCTGGTTACAGCATTTTTAATGACTGTTTCGATCATGGTTTATTGTAGTTTATTTGTGAGTGAGGCGAACAGTCAAACT
Organism: Dapis hubbardiae BLCC-M172; assembly: GCF_050016015.1. NCBI lineage: Bacteria > Bacillati > Cyanobacteriota > Cyanophyceae > Oscillatoriales > Microcoleaceae > Dapis > Dapis hubbardiae. Next base: position 12,820 of record NZ_JBNHEQ010000059.1, on the reverse strand, counting down.
CCTAAATTGCCATCTGAAAAAAAATATCCTCAAGATTTTGCAGAGGCTTATCAGGCAAGTTGTAAGTTTAATGCTGTGGCAAAAGGATTGTCTCAAGAACAAGCTAAAACATTATGTAATTGTACTTTGAATCAGTTTCAATCTAAATATAATTTAGAAAAATTTCAGACACTATTAGAAAAATCAGCAAAGGAGGAAACACCCGACGAGTTAATAGAAATAGGAGAGCTTTGTGCCGAAAAGTTAATAAATTGATCTTTAGGGAGTAGGGAGTAGGGAGTGGGGGAGATAGGGAGATGGGGAGATGGGGAGATGGGGAGATGGGGAAGGAACAAGGAAAAAATATTTACCCCATCAGTTGTACTTTCTCTAAACAATAATAATTTTAATTTATGATCGCTGAAAATCAACTATTGTGGTATCAAAGAATATTTCTCTGTGTGCCAACAAATATTTCTAAATTCTCTTCTGGACTGACTCCTGACTTCTGACTCCTAATTAACTATCTAATTATACCAATGCTACCGAATTTATATGAAACAATCTTCAGTAAAAAATCTGCGACGGCGCTGGAATATTTCTCGGTGGGCGATCGCTAAACCTTGGTTAACTATCTGTTTTTGGTTAACTGTAACTATAGCAGGATTATTTGCTTTTAGTAGTCTCAAATATGCTTTATTTCCAGAGGTCAGTTTTCCCGTAGTGGTGATACAAGCAAAAGCAAGTTTTGACACCGCTACAGAAACAGAAAGAGAAATTACTGCCCCTATTGAAAATGCTGTCAAAAACCTGGAAACAGAAGGGATGTATGAATTGCGTTCCTCAACATATCCAGGTCAAGCAGTGATAAATATGGCTTTTAGCACTCTCTACAATTTAAGCTCGGCAACAGCAAATGTGGAAACTGCTCTCAAACAAGTAACTCTACCTCCAGAAACAAGTTTAGAAATAATTAGTCTCGACTTAAATGAGTCAGCAGCTATTAGTTACGCCATTACCAGTGAGAGTAAAACTCTGAAAGAATTAACTAAAATTGCCCAAAATCAAATTATTCCTACTATTGCCGAATTACCAGGAGTTTTAAAAGTTAATCTACTGGGCGATGCTTCCCGAAAACAAAAAGATAATGAAAATTTAATCTCTACTTCTCCACCAACTCTAGTTAGTTTCAATGCTAAAAATGCGATAGCTTTTCAAGTAGTTAAACGTGCTGATGCTAATACTCTAGAAGTCGTGAGTAAGGTAGAAGCAACTGTAGTAAAATTGCAGTCTGACTTACCTGAAATTAAACTTGTCTTAGCAGAAACTCAAGCAGATTATATTCAGGAGGCAACCCAAGCTACTATTGATGCTTTGTTATTAGGAATTATTCTAGCAGTGGCAGTAATTTTTCCTTTCTTACGGAATTTGACTGCAACAATGATTACAGCTTTGGCAATACCTATTTCTTTATTAGGTACTTGTATTGTCATGGCAATATTTGGATTTAATTTAGAAACTATTACTCTGCTAGCATTAGCAATAATTATTGGAATTATTGTTGATGATGCTATTGTGGATGTAGAAAATATTGCTAGACATCTTGAAGCCGGGGAAACTCCTAAACAAGCAGCAATTTCTGGTACTGATGAAATAGGTTTAACTGTTGTTGCTTCTACTTGCACTATTGCAGCAGTATTTCTGCCAGTTGCTTTTATGGGAGATACTCTCGGTCAATTTTTTCAACCTTTTGGTTTGACGGTTTCGGCAGCAGTATTAATTTCTTTATTGGTTGCTCGCACTTTATCGCCGGTATTGGCAAGTTGGTGGTTGGGTAAAAAGGAAGAAGGAAGAAGGAAGAAGGAAGAGGGAAAAGGACTGACACAGAAACCGGGTTTATCAAAGAAATCTCCTGAGTTGAGTAATCAGGATAATAAACCCGGTTTCTTGTTTGAGCAAGGAATAGAAGTTACTCAGAAACCGGGTTTATCAAGGAAATATCGTGACTTGAATAATCAGCGCAATAAACCCGGTTTCTTGTTTGGGAATATTTTATCTAATCAATACCAAAAATTACTTAACTGGTCGCTAGACCATCGCAAAATTGTCATCGTCATAGCTTTACTCAGTTTTGTTGCTGGTGTAGGGATGATTCCTCTAATTCCGAAAGGGTTAGTACCTCAACTTGACCGAGGCGAATTTAATATTACCTATTCTTATCCTCTACCTACTTTTACCACTAATACTGAAAAATCTCCCCCTCCCCAAGAAATTAAACCGCCTCCTGAAAACTCAATTTTTGGGGAAGGTGCATTTAATTGGATGAGCGATATAACCAACTCTCCGACCAGAATATTGTTAAGAAAATCTCGAAGAATAGCTCAACAAATTGAGAAAATTGTTTTATCTTCCCCAGAAGTAGAGTCTGTTTTTACTATTGCAGGTTTCCAGGGTGAGCCAAATCGTGGTAAAGTGTATGTGAAACTCAAAAAAGAGCGATCGCTAACCACTGCCCAAGTACAAGAGCAAACTCGTACTGCTTTATCAGAATTAGAAAAAGTTACTATCAGTGTTGAGGATATTCCTTTTGTGGAGACTGGTGCAGGAAAACCTTTTGAAATAATGCTATTGGGAGATAACCGGGAAATTCTTCACAATACTGCTACGGAAATTCAAACTCAGATTCAAAAAATACCAGGTTTTGTAGACATAACTATAACGTCTCAGTTTCAGAATTTTGATAACCCGATAGAAATCAGTCGTCGCGGTTTGAAACAGGTTGTGTATATTACTGCTAATCTCTCTGATGGTTTAGGATTAGCGGATGCTATTGATTTGGCAGTAGAGGTAGCTCAACCTATTTTACCAGATGGTGTCGAGTTAGATTTGGGAGGAGATTCTTTGAGAGTAGGAGAAGTATTTGGTAGTTTTGCCGTGACGTTAGGTTTGTCTGTTGTCTGTATGTTGACAGTGCTATTTTTACTTTTTGGTAGACTTTTAGAACCTTTGGTAGTAGGTTTGTGTTTGCCTCTATCTATTGTGGGAGCAATGTTAGGGTTGTTAGTTACTCAAAGTGATTTTGGTGTTATTTCTTTATTAGGTCTAATTTTTCTCCTTGGTTTGCTCGACAAAAATGCCTTGTTGTTGATGGATTATATTAATCAGTTGCGTCAGTCTGGGTTAGAGCGGAGAGAGGCAATTTTGGAAACTGGAGTAGTGCGACTGCGACCAATTTTGATGACCACAAGTTCCACCGTTTTAGGGATGTTGCCGATCGCTCTGGGATTAGGAGCAGGAGCAGAATTACGACAACCTTTAGCTGTGGCAATTATTGGCGGGTTGATTACTTCTACATTATTGAGTTTAATTGTAGTTCCTGTTTTGTATAGTTTATTAGAAGATTTGTGGGATTGTAAAAACAGTTAAATAGACGAATATATTTTAGAACTAGCTGATATTAAAATAGACATCTCCGGTAATCAAAAATTAAATCAATTATCCCGAATAAATCATCAATATACCTCTCCGAAAAAGATATATATTTTTTGCGGCAGTAGGGAACAGGGAACAGGGAACAGGGAATAAATAATATATTTTTACGAAAAAGGCAGGAAAAATGATTTTTCATCGTAAATTTTTATTTATTTAACTGCTATAACTAAGAGGTTTATTTATTTTCCGGAGATGTTTAATTCTTTCCCCCTACTCCCTACTCCCTCTTTTCCGGAGAGCTCTAATATATAAAGCAAAATAAACTACTGGGGGAACTACAAACAAAAAGAAAAAAAGTTGGGTTGACACAACCAGAAAACTAGGAACTCCTGGCATTAATGCAAGTTGACCAAATCAGGTGATTGCGGAAATCTAAAGCTTTAGTTGTAGGAGTGCAAAAAGGTTCGAGAGTTCTACTGCATCCATGAGTCAACTACCATAAACCATTCGGCAGCGCGTGAGACAACGAGCTGGAAATCGTTGCGAATATTGTCTGAGTAATCTTGTAGGTTGGGTTAAGGTAACGTTCGCGAAGCGTATCCGTAGAAAAAAACAGGACTTACGCTCCAAGCGCCATATCTAGTAAGGGCGAATGCCATTCGCCCCTACATATGGCGTATAATTGCATATTTTGCGTAAGTCCTGAAAAAACAAAAAGTATTTTTATGAAGATTCAGTAAAGTTATCGGGACTTTAGGGCATTTTTATGAAGATTCAGTAAAGTTATGAATAAGCCCTTGCTATTGACAGAATGTCTGTGTTATTATAATTCTAGTTCTCTTAAAACAGAATTTTAACTAACTAAAAGTACACCTACACACCTATTTGCCAATTATAAGCATTATACAGGCAAAATAAGCAGGAGATTCTAATTTTATGGCGACTTTTCATGTAACTAATGTGTATGATGCGGGAGTGGGTAGCCTGCGTGATGCTATTGAGATGGCTAATGCAACGCTGGATGCCGATACCATTACCTTTGATAGTTCCCTGACTGGAAAGACTATAGGACTAACCAGTGGAGAGTTGTCCATTACCAATTCTCTCACCATCAATGGATTAGGTGCAAATCTGCTGACAGTGGATGCACAGATGAACGGCTTCCGAGTCTTTAACATAGATAATAACAGTGACGATTTTATTAATGTGTTCATAAATGGCTTGACCATTACAGGAGGCAATCCCATAGGTGGTGGGGGTGGAATTTTTACCTCAGAAAATCTAACAGTTCAAGACAGTATTATCTCCGGTAACACCTCAACTGGCATTGAAGGGCAATACGACAGAGACGTATCTATTGATGGTGGCGGAATCAATAGTCATGGTGGTTATTTAGAAATCATCAACACCTATATTGTTAACAATGAGGTCATTGGAAACCAATTAACCGACGGACAATTCTCCCCCATTATAGCTCACAATCTTGGTGACGATCCTGACGGTGGTGGTGTGTCTATCAATAATGGTAAGCTCAAAGTTGTCGATAGCACTATTTCAGAAAATAAAGTTACTGGTGGCTTGAGTGATGGTGGTGGACTTTACGGCTGGTATAGTGACATAACGGTGACTAATTCTACTATCTCTGGCAATACTATTGAAGGAACTGCCTTGGGTAGTGGTGGTGGTATTTATAATCGCCATGGCAACACAACAGTCATCAATTCAACCATTGCCGATAATTCGACACACATGACCGACAATTTTGGCTCTGGTGATGGTGGCGGTATTTTTAGTCGCAATGGCGATCTAGAAGTTATCGATTCAACTATCTCAGGTAATTCTGCCTATGGCAAAAATAGAACCGATGGCGGTGGAATTTACAGTAAAAATGGCAACTTAACAGTTTTTAACTCGACTATTTCTTATAACAGTACCGCTGGTCGTGGTGCTGATGGTGGAGGTATTTTTAGTAGTAGGGGAACGGCAACTATTACCAATTCTACCATTTCCCATAATTCTGCTGATAGGTTTGGGGGTGGCTTATATAGTGTCGGGAATACAAACCTCAGCAATACTATCATTGCCAACAGCATTGATGGCGGTGATGCCTTCCTCAATACTACGAAGATCGACACTAATGTTAACAACCTGATTGAAGACGGCAGTTACAATCCATTTCTGTCAGGCGATCCAGGCTTGCTACCTCTACAAAATAATGGTGGTTCGACTCAAACACAAGGCTTACTCTCCAACAGTATTGCCATTGATGCCGGGGATAATGCGAGTGCAGTTGGATTACCGTTCGATCAACGAGGGCCGTTATTCGACCGCATTGTCAATGGCACAGTAGATATTGGTGCTTATGAACTACAGCAACAACAGGCACTAATTTTAGATATTGGTGTTTATTAAGTACAGCAACAACAAGTACTAACTTTAGATATCGGATAATCACTTATAATAAAGTTTTTGTTTGTAGTATAGCTCTCAGCCTCAACTGTAGATAGGGCTGAGAGCTATACTACGAACTTTAATTATAATAACTATTTAACCGGACATGATATTACCTGCCAATAACTCTCTAAATTTCACTTCATATAAATTTACACAGTTTTAAAGTTTTATGTAGTTTTTGCTACATTTTTTTATGCTTCTGCCAGTATTAAAAACATAAACCATCTTTAAAAAACCAATTTTATCAAAGGGATTTGAACAATATGGATACTCAAAAATTCCTGAGTCGCTACTCTATAGGAAAACGTTACTTCCGAGGAATTTGCCTTAACAATGCAAATCTGCGTGGAGCAAAATTGACAATGGCTAATTTGAAGGAAGCTGATTTGAGTGGGGCTGACTTAAGTGGAGCTAAACTCAATGGAGTAGATTTCAGCCAAGCAAACCTATCCGGTGCTGACCTAACTAATGCAGACTTGCGTAGTGCTAACTTAAGTGATGTTAACCTGATTGGTGCTGACCTCACAGGCGCAAAATTAGGACGGGCCAATTTAAGGCGAGCCGATCTGCGTAGTGCTAACCTAACTGATGCAGACTTAATTGGGGCAACCCTGGATGAGGTAGAAATGAGTGGAGCAGATTTGACAGGAGCCAACATTAATCAAACTGAATTAAGTGAAGCTATCTCTCACTTAGGTATATCTCATAACTGGGTGACATGGGCAGGAAGTCATTAATTGATAATTGATAATGGATAATGGATAATTACCTCTGGTTCAAACCTTTCTTGATTGAAAATAAGGAAATATTATTTCTTTTTTTCTCTTGAAATAAAAGGCAATAAAGCCGAATCGATCAATTATCAATTATCTATTGGTAATTAGGTTTATAGAAATTCTGAGGTTGCTAATAACACCCCACGTCATTTGACAAGAAAATTATGTCAATAGCTTTACCTAGAAAGGGTATAAAAAAAAGAAAATTCAGTGTTTCCAGCCTCCCTATTCCATTGAGGTACTGTTTCGCTCCGCGACATGAAAAACGTTAGCGAAGCTCCTCTGGAAGAGGCAGTTCCGACCTAGGAGGCTAGCTGTTAACTGATAACTGAAATGACGTGGGTATATGAGAGTGATTCTCCCAATAAATTAACTGGGAAAAATAACAGAAAATCGATCAACATAGCTTGGAACAGGATTATATTTCTGTGTCACTTCCTGGGGCTTCAAAGTTTTAGGTTGGGAAAAAGGATAAATTTCTAACAAAATAGGTAGTAATACCGTAATTATTGTGGCATAAAAAAATTTTTCGAGCATCATAACTAACACCAGAATTTTTTCGGCCACCATTATATTACATAATAGTATTAAACACCCACTATTTTAGAATCCTGAACCTCTTTTACCATTGGGCAAAATTGTCCACCAATTAGTTTTAGCCGTACCTAGTTGACGATCGCTGACCATTGCATTTGTGAGATTAGTACCACACAAATTAGCACCCCGTAAATTTGCCCCATTCATATAAGCATTGGTCATATTTGCATCTTGCAAGTTACAACCTGCCAAACTAGCTGTACTTAAATAAGCTTTATTAAGATTGGCATTTTTCAGCACAGTATCTGTTAAATTAACATGACCAAGATTAGCATCAGATAAATCTGCACCTTCTAAATTAGCTTCATGTAAATTAGCTCCATAAAAATTAGCTCCAGACAACTTAGCATTACGCAAATTCAAGCGACTTAAATTACAATCAGCAAAATCTCTTCTACCTTTCATATAAGCACTTCGTAACGTTCCAGCAGTCCATTTAGTCGGAATTTTACTAGCTAATTGTGTTGTATTAGTTGTTTTGCTTTTTGGAGATACTGTCGTCAAATATCCTTGATTAATTTCTTGCCTCATCTTCACATTAGATCGAGAGCGAGTTGCAGGATTTTTTTCTAAACGAGTGTTGCGTTCTCTAATTTTTTGAGCAATTTTAGTGCTGGGAGAAATCCAGGAAACATCATTTTTATTATCATTAAAAACTGTAGGTTCATCTCGAAATAAAGTCTGAACAGCATCTTCTGCAGCAGGTTGTACCTGTTTTTTCTGAGTTTTTTTGGTCTTCAAAGCTGCTGAAAGTTCTTCTGCTGACTGGAAGCGATGTCGTACAGAAACTTCTAGCATTTTCTCCAAAATTTCTCCAAACCAGTCACTAACATTCACTTGAGGACGCCAGAGAATTTCACCATTAATCTGATCGTAACCAAGACTCTTTGGAGTTTTTCCTGTCAGCAGGAAAATAGTAGTTACTCCCAAAGCATAAATATCACTTGCATATACAGGTCGCAAAGCCATTTGTTCTGGTGGTGCAAAACCTGAAGTACCAATAGAGATATTTGTCAAAGCTGTTTCTCCTGTACCACCTGACATATGAGTTTGGTTCACATGATCTTTGACAGCTCCAAAGTCAATTAGAACTAAATGACCATCTTGACTCCGCCGAATAATATTAGCAGGTTTAATATCCCGGTGAATTACTCCTTGAGTGTGAATATAATCTATGACTGGCAAAATTTCAACGATAAATTTTTTTGCTTGTTCTTCACTAAATAGACCCTGTTTTTTGACTTCCTGTTTTAAGGTTGAACCACTGACATATTCTTGAACTAAATGAAAATGTTTCTTCCATTCAAAATAACCTAATAATCTGGGAATTTGGGGATGATGGCCAATTTTTCCCAGAGTTTTCGCTTCTCGCTCAAATAGTTTTCTAGCCATCTCTAATACACCAGGGGTTGTAGTTGATGGGCGTAATTCCTTAATTACACAAATTGGATCTCCTGGTAAAGATTTATCCTTAGCTAAAAAAGTTGCTCCAAAACCTCCTTTACCAAGAGGTTGAATAATTTCATAGCGATCGCGCAAAATTAAATCTGAACCACAAGCTTGACATTTATTAACACTATTTGGATTTTGAGGTTGAGGACAGGCAGGATTTATACAATAGCTCATCTTATTCAATAATATTAGTTAATTTAATTTTTTCTTTAAACGACTAATCTCTTCATGGCAAATTTACTAAACAAAGGCCAATTCCTAAAGATTTAACCACAAATAGGTATTACCTAAAATTTCAGACATTGAGAGCAGCTCCCAGTTACTTTTGAGTCATAGTATATATATTTTTTTACTCATCAGAGTATAGATATGCGACAAATTTATTAAACAGGATTGCTGAGATACTTAACTGGATTAGTCTGGTCATATTAACATTATACCTATCTATATATATGAATCAAAATCTATAGTTTTTCTCCAAACACATCTCACATCAAAAAAATGTTGATTAAAACCCAGATATTAAGAGGAAGGTTTAATATTAATTTTATCTTTCAAGTTATGATTATAATAACAAGAAAAGACATTTTTATCATGGTAGAAAACTATAACTATTAAGATTAATAAATTAGCACTCCGGAGAAATATTTAGCTACTCAGAAGCATTTTGGAATTTTCAGCTTGAGTGTAATAAATTGAGGAGAAAGAGTTTGTAACAGTAAGTTTGGATAAATTCAATGAAAGCTTATGTGTCACGAAAACAGATGGCACAATTTGGATAAATATTTGTGACAAATCCCTTTTCCTATTCCTAGTTAAGCCCATCCCTATAAATACAGAGGGTTTAACATTTTTTGATATAATTACTATCATCTACATATCTAAACCAATTATATAGCACTATGCAAATAGTTTAGGACATTTATAAACCCTCGAACTTAGTCCGGGATTACTTTTGACTTCAAACAAAAAGCAGGACTTATGACTTCTGGATTACGACTTCTGACTTCATTAAAACCCCAACCACCAGAGAGATAAAATGTTACTTGAGGTCATAAATATGGCCTTAGAGCAAGATATTTGCTCTACTAGCGTGTCTAGCTTTAATAATGTGGGTAAGTTTCAGCAGAATGAAGACCTCTCCCCCGACCCCTCTCCTTGCACGAGAGGGGAGAATATCTCCCCCCTTCCCTCCTCCCCCCCTTTGACGCGGGGGTTAAGGGGGGATAGGAAGGGAGTTGGGGGATTAGGTTTTACCAACAATTTTAGTCTAGACACGCTACTACTATGCCTAAAGATTGGGAATTATTAAAGAATGCGTATCTCTCTGAACTGGTTGCGGGAACTGGTAGACATTAACATTACTCCAGAAGAATTAGCCGAAACTCTGACAATGGCAGGCTTTGAGGTGGAAGAAATAGAAGACCGAAGCACTTGGTCAGCAGGAGTAGTATTAGGAAAAATACTTGAAGCTAACAAGCACCCCAATGCTGATAAACTTCAAGTTTGCCAAGTGGACATTGGTAAGCCAGACCCATTAAATATTGTTTGTGGAGCTTCTAACGCTAAAGCAGATATTTATGTCGCAGTAGCTACCGTTGGTGCTTATTTGGCTGCCATTGACTTAAAGATTAAAAAGAGTAAACTCCGGGGAGTCCCCTCCGAAGGAATGATTTGTTCTTTGTCAGAACTGGGCCTCACAAAAGATTCTGAAGGTATTCATATATTTGACCTAGAAAAGCCCAAGTTAGGTAGTGATGTAGGGCCTTTACTCGGTCTAGATGATGTAATTTTAGACTTGACAACAACGGCAAATCGTGCTGATGCCCTGAGTATGATTGGTGTAGCCCGCGAAGTTGCTGCTCTGACCGGAGCATCCCTCAGAATACCAGATGTTTCTGAAGTTATTATCCCAAAGCAAGACAGCAATAGTAGTCTCAAAATAGATATCTCAGAATCGGCAGCTTGCCCCATTTATATTGGTACTGTCATCGAAGGAGTAAAAATTGGTCCTTCACCAGAATGGTTAAAACAGCGATTAGAAGCTACAGGTATAAGAGCTATCAATAATGTCGTAGATATCACCAACTATATTCTGTTGGAGTGGGGCCAGCCACTTCATGGTTTTGACAAAGATAAAATTCAAGCCCTGACGGGTGAAAAATTATTGACAATTGGAGTTCGTTATGCAAAACTTGATGAATATCTCGTTACCTTGGACAGTCAAAAGCGCACTCTGGAAGCTGAAACTTTATTAATTACGGCCAATGATAAACCAGTAGCTTTTGCAGGAGTAATGGGTGGAGAAGAAACTGAAGTTGATGACAATACTACAAATCTATTATTGGAAGCAGCAATTTTTGCTCCTATTGCTATTCGTCGTTCAGCTCGAACTCAAGGTCTACGGACAGAAGCTTCTACTAGATTTGAACGGGGGGTTAATCAAGCAGAATTAGCATTAGCTTGTCGTCGCGCTATTCATTTAATTACTGATTTAGCTGGAGGAAAGGTTACTCATCAAGAAACTTTTACTACTAAAGCAGATAGTATCACAGCAAGTCGCGAATTATCCCTGCGTCTAGATCGCATTAACGAAATTTTAGGACCACTGAAGCGTGGGGAAGATAATTTGAATGAGTCTTTTCTGCAACCAGAGGAAGTTGAAGGTATTCTCACATCTTTAGGATGTGAGTTGAGCAAAACCGAAACTAAAGAAGCAGTAGTTTGGAATGTGACGGTACCTCCCTATCGTTATCGAGACTTAGAACGAGAAATAGATTTGATAGAAGAAGTTGCGCGTTTGTACGGATACGATAATTTCTGTGAAACTCTACCAAGCAAAAGTGCAGCAGGTTATTTGCCACCGGAACAGTTGGCGCTCCGTAGTCTTCGGGTAGCTTTCCGAGGTGCAGGGTTAACAGAATTGATGCAATATTCTTTGGTAAAACAAGGTGGGGAAAATCAAATAGCGATCGCTAATCCTCTATTTGTGGAATATTCTGCTCTCCGTACAGAACTTTTAACCGGACTTATTGATGCTTTTCAATATAACCTGGAACAAGGAAATGGAGTATTAAACGGGTTTGAGATAGGTCGTATTTTCTGGAAAGACTCAGAAAAATTTCAAGAAGCAGAAGCGATCGCCGGAATTATTAGTAATGGTGCTAAAAGTTGGACGCGGGGTGGTAAGGAACAACCTTTGAGTTGGTTTGAAGCTAAAGGAATTTTAGAACAAGTTTTTGAACGACTCTATTTGACAGTTGAGTACAAAGCAAACTCCGAAAATTCTCTGTTACATCCAGGTCGCACAGCATCATTATGGTTACAAGGTAAATATCTTGGTATTTTTGGGCAGCTACATCCTCAACTGCGACAAGAGCGAGAGTTGCCAGATGAGGTTTATGTTTTTCAACTTGACTTGACAGTGTTGGTGTCAGTAATGACTCAAGGAAATATTGTCAGACGCAAGTTTAGTGGTTATTCTACATTCCCTCCTGCTGACCGAGATATTGCTTTCTTTGTACCAGTTGAGGTATCAGTGGATGAGATTAAACAGGTAATTTCTCAAGCTGCTGGGAAGTTATTGGAGTCTATAGAATTATTTGATGAATATCGGGGTGAAAATGTACCGGAAGGTGAAAGGAGTTTAGCTTTTAGGTTAGTTTATCGGGTGAGCGATCGAACTCTGACTGATGCTGATGTCGATCCGGTGCAGCAAAAAGTTAGAGATGCTTTGGTTGATAAACTGAAGGTAAATCTAAGAAGTTAATATTTTGGAGGAAGTAGGGAGTAGGGAGTAGGGAGTAGGGGAAAATGGCTAGGATTTTTCAACTGTAGAAACCGGGTTTGTATTAGATATCTTACCATACTGAAACCTGTTTCCAACAAACTCGGTTTCTTAGAACACCAGAGCGATTATTTCATAGCTCTTCTAGAAACCGGGTTTGTATTAGATATCTTAGCATTAGGGAGTAGGGAGTAGGGAGTAGGGAGTAGGGGAAAATAGCTATGATTTTTCAAGTGTAGAAACCGGGTTTGTATTAGATATCTTACTTACCATACTGACACCTGTTTCCAACAAACCCGGTTTCTTAGAACACCAGAGCGATTATTTCATAGCTCTTCTAGAA
>NZ_JBNHEQ010000058.1:0-1493 GCF_050016015.1 Dapis hubbardiae BLCC-M172 | reverse complement strand
ACCCAACAAATAGAAACATTTTCAGCACAAGGCACCGCCGGAAATGTAAATATTAGAGCAGAAAGTTCAGTCAACATAGAAAACATACTCTCCGAAGGAACACAACGAGGAGGAGACATTACCATAGACAGTCGCAGTCAAAACAGCATCAACGCTCAAGGAACATTAAACACATTTTCTACAGAAGGAACAGCAGGAGATGTCACTCTCACATCCCCAGGCAGCATAACTATTAACGGCATTCGCTCCCAAGGAATGGAACAGGGAGGTGAAATTACAGTAGCAAGTGAAATAGGAGAAATAACCTCAACAGAAAACATAGACTCATTCTCAGACCAAGGAATAGGAGGAAACATCACACTAACAGCTCCAGAAAGTGTAAATTTAGCCAATGTCTCATCCTTTGGAGCAACAGAAAGTGGAGACTTAATCATTCAAAGTCGCACAGCAACAGTAAATACAGGAAACGTTACCACCCAAGCACCAGCAGGAAGTAGTGGCAGTATTATCATCAACGGAACAGAAGTAGGTACAGGAGACTTAACTTCCATCGGTACAACAAGTGCAGGTGAAATCAATGTGGAAGCAACAGACGGATCAATTACAACTTATGATATAGAAATCACATCTGATGGTACAATAGGCACTTTAACACTCAGAGCAACAGAGGATATTACCACAGAAGATATTAATCAAAATGCAGGAGAAGAAGATGTCAATATTGAAATTGACTCAGGAGAAGACCAAAGCACAGGAGATATTAATCAAACTGCCCCTGATGATACTAATATCAATCAAATTGCCGGAGATGACATCAACACAGGAGATATTAATCAAAATGCCGGCAATGATGCTAATCTTAATCAAATCGCCGGAGATGACATCAACACAGGAGATATTAATCAAAATACTGGCAATGATGCTAATGTTAATCAAACCGCCGGAGGAGATATTAATACACCAGTAATTAATCAAAATGCTGGCAATGATGCTAATGTTAATCAAACCGCCGGAGGAGATATTAATACACCAGTAATTAATCAAAATGCTGGAAATGATGCTAATGTTAATCAAACCGCAGGAGGAAATATTAATACGCCAGTAATTAATCAAACCGCAGGGAATGAGTCTATAACTATTCAAAATGCAGAAACCAATCTGAATACAGATACTACCTCAGCAATTTCTAATAATAACAATTCAATTATTAACCCTCCTATTAATCCAGAAAATTCTGAAAATAATACCACAAATTTCGGAAAAACTAACACTTTCTCAACAAGCACAACCTCCGAAATAATTTCAATCTCCACCCCCAGTAATAACAACCAAACAAAAAATACAGCCACTGCCAAAGAAAAAACAGAAAAATCTATCAATAATACCACTGATACTAAACAAATATTAAAGATAATAGATACTGTTAATACTAATCCTATTACAGTTGCTACAGGTTCAGACCAAGTAGTAATGATGTTAGAAGAAAATCGGAT
>NZ_JBNHEQ010000057.1:0-8914 GCF_050016015.1 Dapis hubbardiae BLCC-M172 | reverse complement strand
CCAAACCAGTTGGTCAAGGAACAGGACTGGGGTTGTCTATTAGTTACCAAATAGTAACCGAGCAACATGGAGGAAAATTAAGGTGTATTTCTCAACTGGAAAAAGGTACTGAATTTATGATAGATATTCCCATTTAACCTAGTCATTGTCATTAGACATCTCCAGAAAAGAGGGAACAGGGAGAAATAATTGACAATTTTTAGATAAGAATTGATTTTATTTTTCATTTTTGGAGATGTCTATTGCTAAAATCTCACTAAAAACTTGAAGTCTACCTAAATTAAATCTGCTTACTAATATATTATGCTTAACCTTCCTAAATACTACCTAAGCGAAAACTTATACCAAGGTACGCGCACTATGGTCTATCGTGGCCAGCGTATCTGTGACCAGAAACCAGTAATTATTAAAGTATTACGCAACCCCCACCCCACTTTCAATGAATTAGTCCAATTCCGTAATCAATACATTATCACCCGTCATCTGGAACATCCAGCTATTGTGCAACCTCTAGCCCTAGAACGCTACGGTAATAGTTACGCCTTGGTGATGCCAGATAATGGAGCGATCGCTCTTTTAAATTATTGGCAAAACTCAGAGCAAACTCTCAGCAATTTTCTCCACATCGCTATTCAACTGAGTGAAGCTCTCCACTATCTGAACCAACAGCGCATCATTCACAAAGACATTAAACCAGGTAACATTATTATAAATCCGGAAACCAAGCAAGTCCAACTGATAGACTTTAGCATCTCTACTCTACTGCCCAAAGAACAACAACAACTAATTAGTCCCAACGTCCTAGAAGGAACTCTAGCTTACATTTCCCCAGAACAAACTGGACGGATGAACCGAGGAATTGACTATCGCACCGACTTCTATTCTCTAGGTGTAACTTTTTTTGAACTTCTAACAGGAAAATTACCCTTTACTACTACCGACCCCATGGAATTAGTCCATTGTCATATTGCCCAAATACCAAAAATAGGGAACAGGACAGAAATTCCTCAAGTATTGTCGGATATAATACTGAAGTTAATGGCGAAAAATGCGGAAGAGCGTTATCAGAGTGCTTTGGGTCTCAAGCACGATCTAGAGCAATGTTTACAACAGTTACAAGCAACAGGAGAAATTACACAATTTGAGCTAGGTAGTAAAGATTTATGCGATCGCTTCCTCATCCCTGAAAAGCTCTACGGACGAGAAACAGAAGTACAAAAACTACTGAACGCCTTTATTCGCGTAGCGTCTCCGCAGGAGAAACGAGTTAGCAATCCTCCCCAAACCCCCATTTCCCCCAACCCCCCTTTGAAAGGGGGATACGGAAGAGCAGAAATGATGTTAGTGGCAGGGTTTTCGGGAATTGGAAAAACAGCAGTCATCAATGAAGTACATAAACCCATAGTTAAACAAAGAGGGTATTTCATCAAAGGCAAATTTGACCAGTTTAACCGCAATATTCCTTTCTCTGCATTTGTGCAAGCGTTCCGAGACTTGATGGGACAATTGTTAGGGGAGTCAGATGAGGAACTAGCTGTATGGAAAGCTAAAATTCTGGATGCCGTAGGAGAAAACGGACAAGTAATTATAGATGTAGTGCCAGAAGTAGAAAGAATAATTGGTACTCAACCAGAAGTTGCGGAACTATCAGGAAGTGCAGCGCAAAATCGTTTTAATTTATTGTTTAGTAAATTTCTACGGGTATTTACCACAAAAGAGAATCCTTTGGTAATTTTCCTGGATGACCTACAATGGGCGGACTCAGCATCGTTAAACTTGCTCAAGTTATTGATGGATGAGTCGGAAGTTGGTTATTTATTAGTGTTAGGAGCATATAGAGATAACGAGGTATTTCCAGCTCATCCATTGATGTTGACATTAGATGAAATTAATAAACAAGGGGCAAATATTGAGACTCTAACTCTAACACCTTTGAGTGAAACAGATATTAATCGTTTGGTAGCTGAAACATTATTGTGTGCGACATCTATAGCAGCGCCCTTATCCGAGTTAGTCTATCAGAAAACAAAGGGTAACCCGTTTTTTAGCACCCAATTTTTGAAAGGGTTGCATGAAGATGAGTGTATTAAATTTGAGGCAGATGCAGGGTACTGGCAGTGCGATCTAACAGAAGTACGACAGTTAGCACTCATAGATGATGTGGTAGAATTTATGGTAGGGCGGTTGCAGAAACTGCCAGAAACTAATCAGAATGTACTGAAACTAGCAGCTTGTATAGGGAACCAATTTGACTTAGCCATATTAGCAGTGGTGTGTGAGCAGACTCAAGATGAAGTAGCAGGGAATTTATGGCGAGGTTTACAAGAAGGGTTTGTAATTCCCAACAGTGACAGTTATAAATTTTTCCAAGGTGAGGAACAACAGGAGAAAAGTTTAGAAAACATTTCAGTGAATTATCGGTTTTTACATGACCGAGTGCAACAAGCAGCTTATTCTCTAATTCCTCAAGGACAAAAACAAGCTACCCATTTACACATCGGACGTACTCTGTCAAAAAACCTTTCTCCAGAACAACAGGAGACAAATATTTTTACAATTGTCAATCACTCGAACCAGGCAATTGAATTAATTACTGATAGGACAGAACAAGAAAATTTGATTCAACTCAATTTAACTTCTGGAGAAAAAGCTAAAGGTTCGGCAGCTTATACAGCAGCATTAAAATATTTTCAAACGGCGTTGTCTTTATTAGATGGAGAAAGTTGGCAAACAAATTATCCATTAACCTTAAAATTACATGAGAATTATGCAGAAGCAGCTTATCTGACTGGTGATTTTGAATTGATGGAAACCATAATTGAACAAGTTCTGAATCATCAGCAAGACTTGCTTGATAGCGTTAAAGTCTATGAAATAAAAATACAGGCTAAGATGGCTCAAACGCAACAGTTATCAGCTTT
This sequence comes from Dapis hubbardiae BLCC-M172, assembly GCF_050016015.1. Lineage (NCBI taxonomy): Bacteria > Bacillati > Cyanobacteriota > Cyanophyceae > Oscillatoriales > Microcoleaceae > Dapis > Dapis hubbardiae. The sequence goes on along the minus strand of NZ_JBNHEQ010000057.1, from coordinate 5,993 downwards.
GAATATAGGTATAGAGTTCTTGGGTTTATTAGGCATTAAGGTTCCAGAATCACCTGGAATTGAGGATTTACAGGTGGAACTGGCCGCAATTTCCCAATTGATGGAAGGTAAAACAATTGCCACTTTAGCAGACTTACCGCTGATGGAGGATGTGAACCAGTTAGCCAAAGTAAAGATTCTCACAAGTTTACTTCCTGCCTGTTATCAAGCCAAACCTAGTCTTTTCCCGTGGGTAGATTGTAAACTTATGCAGTTATCTATCCAATATGGAAATACGCCCCAATCTGCACTTACCTATGCCGCCTATGGCGTGGTTTGTATTTTGGCATTACAGGACTTTACCTCGGCTCAGGAATATGGAAAACTTGCTTGCCAGTTAGATTTAAACCCTCAAACAGGTAATGGTGTTGATGGTACTTATTCTACAGGAGCTTGCATAACCCATTGTTCAACTCATGTTAAGGAAGCAATTCCCTTATTACTTAAGGCTTATCAAGCTGGACTTGAGACAGGCAATTTCCAGTTTGGGGGGTTTGCCATTTCCAAGCGATCTGAATACCTTTATTTAATCGGTCATAACCTTTCTGCTGTTAAAGTCGAAATGGCAACTGCAAGTCATGCTCTCGCTACTATGAAACAAGAAAATACCTTGGCTTGGAATCAAGCTTTTGAACAAGGAGTTCTCAATTTATTGGGAGAGTCGCAAACTCCATGGGAACTAATAGGAACAGCCTATAATGAAACTGAGTCTGTCCCATTTCAAATCGCTGCTAATGACCGCACAGCACTCCATTTTGTTTATCTGAGTAAGTTGATTCTTTGTTATTTATTCGAGCAAATTCCCCAAGCAGTAGAAAATGCTGTACTAGCAGAGTCTTATTTAGATGGAGTAGCTGGTTATTTGGATGAGTATGTGTGGAATTTCTATGACTCTTTGAGTCAGTTAGCTCGTTATGGTGATGCCGAGACATCTGTGCAGAAAAGTATTCTTGAAAAGGTTGAGACTAATCAGAACAAAATGCAATACTGGGCTAACTATGCTCCGATGAATGGTCAACATAAGTATGATTTAGTAGCAGCAGAACGTCACCGAGTTTTAGGAGAAAGATTTGAAGCAATAGAGCTTTACGATCACGCTATCACCGGAGCTAAAGAAAACGAATATCTTCAAGAAGAAGCATTAGCTAACGAACTGGCAGCTAAATTCTACCTCGACTGGGGTAAACAGAAGGTGGCAGCAGGCTATATGCAAGAAGCTTACTATTGTTATGCTCGGTGGGAAGCTAAAGCTAAGATTAATCAACTAGAAGCCAAATACCCTCAACTACTTACCCCGATCCTGCAACAGCAACAGGTAGAATTGAATCCCCTTGATAGTATCGAGTGGGTGACTCAAACACTAACCTCAAAAACAAACACTCAAACTACTAGCACGGGATTATCTGACACCTTAGATTTGGCAGCTATCTTACAAGCAGCTCAAGCCATCTCCAGTATCATAGAGTTGGAAACACTATTAGGCAACATTCTACAGATTATTCTCACCAATGCTGGGGCACAAAAAGCTGTTTTATTGATTACAGAAAGTGAACGGTGGCAACTGCGGGCAATAGCACAACTGAAAACAGATGGTACAATAGAGACTGATACCTACTCACAACCTCTAAATACACAGAGTCCAGTCCCCATTCGCTTGATTCAATATGTGAAAAATACACAGTCTGTTGTACTCATTAATGAAAGCAAAACCGAAATTACTGGCATCCTCGAAGGGTACTTACTTACTTATCAGCCCCAAAGTGTGTTTTGTGTGCCACTATTGCATCAAGGTGATTTAGTGGCTATTTTGTACTTATAACATCCTACAACCAAAGGTGTGTTTACGACACAACGGCAGACAATAATTGAATTTCTCTGCGCTCAAGCTGCCATTGCTCTGAAAAATGCTCAACTCTATGAGCAAGCTCAACAAGCACTGCGAGATTTACAAAAAGCACAACTACAAATAGTTCAAAGTGAGAAAATGTCAGCATTAGGAAGTTTGCTGTCTGGTGTTGCCCATGAAATTAATAATCCTTTGGGGTTTATTGCAGGCAATGTCTCCATGGCTCAAGACAACCTAACTGACTTATTAGAACATTTGGAGCTATATGAAGAGAATACTGCTGCTGAAGAAATAGAAGATCATGCCGAAGACATTGATTTGGAATATCTACGAGAAGATTTTCCCAAGATATTAAAGTCAATGAATGTGGGAGTAGAGCAGATGAAAAATATCAGTACCAGTCTGAGAATATTTTCCCGCAAAGATCAGGAGCATAAGACGAAGTTTAATATCCATGATGGCATAGAGAGTACCTTAGTAATTCTCAAACATCGTACTAAAGCTAACCATAAACGTCCGGCAATAGAAATAATTAAAGAATATGCGGAACTACCGGAAATCAAATGTTTTCCAGGTCAGTTGAATCAGGTATTTATGAATATTTTGGCAAATGCAATAGATGCTTTTGAGGAGGCGAATGTGGGTAAAACTTATGCTGAAATAGAGAAAAAACCGAATCAAATAAACATAAGCACTACCAATGTAGATGAAAATGAAGTCAAGATAGAAATAGAAGATAATGGTAGTGGAATGAAGCCAGAAACGAAAGAGAGAATATTTGAGCAAGGGTTTACCACGAAAGGAGTAGGTAAAGGAACAGGTTTAGGAATGGCGATCGCTCATCAAATTATCACTGAAAAACATGGTGGTGAAATCACCTGTGACTCGACTGTTGGAGAAGGTACGATCTTGAGAATTATCTTACCAATTGTGTGAAATATGAGTTATATTATTTCCCGATGATTAGGTATGATAAAACTTTATCCTCCTTAATACCTTATTTTTTTCTCTTCTTCTATGCTGAATTCTGAATTCATGTAGGGGCGAATAGCCATTCGCTCCCTACGAATTCTGACTCCTCCCTTGTTATTTATAACTATTCAACCGCAATAATATTACTCAGTGAGAATCCCCACAGCTTTTATTTGCTCCAGGTATACCCACAGTCACCACAACTGTATATAGACTTGTGGATTGAAATATTGTCACTGTTGCACCAGGGGCATCTGGTGGATACAAAAAGCCTAAAAATTAGTATCATCAACTTTGCTTTCTTCCAGATTATGGTACTCAAGCTTTTGCCTTAAAAAATTTTCAATCCCTCTGATTTTCCCCATCTGACGTTTTTGCTCTCTTAGCAACCTTAAGTCCTTCTCCCTTAGACTCTTGGCTGCATTGTTGATGTCTGTTGTGTTGTGTTCTATTTTATTCTCTATCTTCCCAATGTACCGGAACACGGCCCAACTCCCAACAACAACACTTACAAAAGTCCCTAACATTCCAAATGTTACAACTGTTTCAGGAGTCATATTCAGTTAGATTTTCTACACTAATTGACTTTTGTTTTTTATAAATATTCTAACATTTGCTATTGATGTCTTACTAATTATATAAAAGATTTTTATGGCCAAAATAAAAAGAGGTTTGTTGACCTCTTGAATAATTAAATAGTTGTTAGTTAATTCATAAATGATTAAGCACCGCTTTGAATTCCAGTAGTGTCTGAATAAGCACTGGTTGTAAAAACTTGCTTGAATACTACTGTCCAGCTTTCGGTTTTTGTTAAAGTTCCATCATTTTCGTTGGTTGCTGTTGTTTGAACATTGGGCGCTGAGACTGTACTTACGGTTGGGTCTCCTGTAGAGACAACCGCGTTATAAGTAGCTTGCCCTTTACTGTAAGCGTCTATTATTTCTTGCAAAAAAATAACGCCCGTTATTCCAGCAGGTAAAGGTGCATTTCCTACAGCATCATCAAACCAAGTTTTTAAGTTACTGTCGTCAATTTCTGCAATGATATCGGCAGTAGTTAACATTTTAATCTCCGTTTAAGTTCTCTATCGTTACTGACCATCGTATATCCATCTCTGGATGATTTTCTACCCAATTAGAATTTTTCCAAAATTTTCGGTAAATTGCTAATTGTCTAGTCGCTGTTGAACTATTAAGTAGTTCAACAACTGTAGGAAAAGATATCAGTAACGGTTCCTCTCTGATGTAAATTTTATGGTCACTAGAAATATTGAGAAGTGAGCTTTGTTCATTGCTAAAAACGAATCTGACAACTCCATAAGATTTATAACCAGAGTATGGAATTTTCCATCTTTCCCAATTAGTAGAAAAAATAAATCTAAACAGTGAATTTTTATTAACTAAGGTAGGGAAAATTTCTAAGTTAGATGATGGAAAATAATCCACACATATTTGATTCCAGGTTCCGTAACTATCAGTAGTAGTCATTAAGCAGTTAGCTTTTGTCTTCTAATTGCAGCAGAAGCTCCTGTGATGGTTTTGCCGTTAATAGTTCCAGGCGTAGCACCTTGGTATTTTGCCAGCAAAGCTTGTTTTTTGGTTGGGTCACAAAACATCCTGTAAGAACCCCTTCTTGCTGTATCTCCAGCACCAGTAGTATAGTAAACGTTTATTACATCAAGATAACCAACTCTCATTAATTCTGCCGTATCATACAACGGCGTATTTGAGCTATTGGCATCAGTCGCAGGTGTTATTCCTGTCTCACCCTTATTTTCTGATGTGTATTTAGTTGCACTAGCCTTAAAGTGAGACTTTTGTGGAGTGCCGGACGGGGCGTATTCCACATAACAAATTTGAGTAGCAGCCATATTTTTCTATAAAGTAATGTGTTTAGATGTAAATTACCGATAATCTACTCGGTATTGGTCTCTACAACTTGTGATGGTAGAACTCCCCCAAGCTTTCCCAGGTAGTCCCTGCATAGCATCTACTAATTTAGCAATTGGACAATAGATATTAGCAGCACCACGCTTTCCGTTAGGTTTCCGAAAATTAATTCTTAGACTAACTATCAAGCCTTGTTTAAGAGCCTCCATAGGTCTGACTTTAAATGCTCTGGCTTCCCCTTCATTCTCGTGTTTAGTCATTCCTAAGTCAGCAGCTACAGAGTCATAGTTCTTAGATAATCTCATACCATAAGTGGCCCCTGCACCGCCTCCCTGGGCTGTTCCACTAAAAGAATAAAATTCTGTTTCAGTTAATACGGGCATTTACTTGACGAATCCCTTCAACTCTTCATCTTCATTGTATTAGCTAGCGCTTGGCTAATGTATGACATACGGCTCCACACCTGATCAGGTCTAGAACAGTTGTAGGGAGTTTTTTTAAACGTCTGGTAAAGTACCTTGATAAATTTCTCCTTTAGAGGAACAAAGGACTATAGGCTTGTCTAGTAAAGACAGAAAAAGCCTTGCACTGGTAAAGTGGACATAGCCGACAGGTCTTTGCCTAAACCTCTTGACGTTCATACCTAGGACGTTGGTATTTTCAGGTATCGTAGGGTAAGCTTGGGCAGAGTTCTCTGTTATCTTATGGAATATTCTGGTGGTGTTTATGGTTTTTCCTAACAAGCTGTAAACCTTAGTAAAAAATTCTATGCCGTCTTGTTTATTAAAAACGTGGAGATGACTTTCTATTCCGTTAACTTTATCCTTACAGCTAACTGTCTCTTTACCCCTGTGGATTTTATAAGGCTCTGGCAATAAAAAATTATCTTTAATTTTTTTGGCTAAGTTGACAACTTCAATATTAGTTAGCTTAGAAAGATTAGGATAAGTTTTTGGGTCATCAGTTCTCCCGGTTAGCCTAAATGTATGGTGAGATTTGATTCTGCTGTAACCTACCTCAACGTCCTCTCGTTTTTCCCAGAAGCTTAACATAATAGTAGGCAAGCCTCTAAAACTAACAGTGCTGTAAGCAGGAACATCAGTATCTCCAGCTACTACGGCTGTAGACCGCATAGCATCTAAAAGTTGCTGTCTTAGCTCTGTATAAGTACCCGCCAAAACCTCCGAGTCAGTCTCAACCGTCCTATCCTTCCAAAAACGGATAATCATATATCCCTTCTCTCTAGC
>NZ_JBNHEQ010000056.1:8928-32334 GCF_050016015.1 Dapis hubbardiae BLCC-M172 | reverse complement strand
CAGATATATATTATACCCTTTTTTTTACTATTTTTTCACTAAAGTCCCGTTAATGTGTGAGGGAATGGCAGGATATTATAGAGACAAAGATGATTAGAATTATTTGTCAATCTTAACTAGAGTTCCTACGGTAGGACTTATGCAGAGAGCATATATATATATGTATGTATGTATAGTTTAAAAATAAAACGCTATAGTTTTTTTGACTGTATACATAATACCTTTGCGTAAGTCCTGATAATGTAGAGATATAAAATGTATTTAGGATCTAATGCAATTTAACACTTTTGTCTCATCCATCAACGATTTAAACAGGTGCGTTAACGCTCCTAACTTACAAGAAGTTTTACTACAACCAACTCTCCTTGCAAAACAGGGGCAACTTTCACAACAACAAACACAGTCATTAGCATCAACTGCAACAGAATATGGTTTGCGCCCAGTATTGGTGTGGGATATTTTGATGCCAGAACAAGTTATGAGTCAAATTTGTCAACAACTGACTCAGTGGGATATGAGCAAGTTTGCGGCAGTGCGGGTTGCCGATCCTGGAGCAGCTTGGTGGTTGAAAATGAATTACCCAACTATAGCGCTACAGTTAATTGTAGAAACAGGTAATCATAATTTAGAAGGGTTGCGGGGTTGGTGTGAGATTTTTTCTGACTCTTTGGAACGTTTGATATTGTCTATCGAACTGCCAGAACAAAAGTTGATTGAATATTGTCAAACACTCCCCGTTGCTTGCGAAGTTTTGGGAGTCGGGCAAATATTGTTGTTTTATTCGCCACGTTCCCTATTGTCTCCACATTTGTTAGAGTCTGACTCGGAAGCAAAATTTCCCCTGCAAACTACTGTGTCATCGGAGGATAGTAAGAACCGACCTTTCCCTACTTTGGAAACAGCTCACGGTACATTTATGTTTTTGGATAAAGACCAATTTATTCTGGATAAACTTGAGGGTTTAGAAAAAGCTGGTTTACATACAGTTTGTTTAGACTTACGACATTTGGGAAGAGACGGAGATGTGGCAGTGGATGTTGATAAAATTTGTTCTCAGATTTTGACTGACCCTGTTTCTTTGCGGAAAAACTGGGCGAGGCCGACGCGATCGCCTTTTTTTAATGCTAACCGTACTACTTCTATATTTTCGCGAATGAAGTCTAAGCACAAGTTAATTCAGTATCGACAAGAAATTGGTTTAGCTGAAGTTTTAGCTGGAGAAAGTGGAAATTATGTTGTGTTTCAAAGTTTGCGACCTTTTGCCGTTACTCAAGTAGAGAAAATTATTATACCTACTGGGGAAGAAATTGAAATTCCAGCAGAAATAGTATTTCGGAACTTAAATGGTGAGGTAGTTGAGTCATGCGATCGCGAACAAATCTTAATTACAGATTGGATCAAAAAAGCGATGCCAGGATCATTATTGTTAGGTATACCTGAAGTCAGAAGTTAAATTATTAGAACTTATATAGAAATCCTCAAGAGATTGTAAGATTTTATTCGTAGGGGTTTGGTCTCCAAACCCAAGCTAAAAAGGGATTTGGAAACCAAACCCCTACAGTTTTTTTTTGACAAATCATTTTTGTCGCAAAATATAACGAACAGGCAAGATGCCTATGCTACATAACAACAGTTAATGTTATACTAATTGACATACTCCCTACGTTGCGCTTACGCGACAACGCGGGATTCTTCAGTCAGGAAAAAAACTGACCGCTGTTTTGACAGAGGTGATGCCCTCCCCCTGTGTTGACCTTCGATAATAACAAAATACCTCCTAGCTTGTCAAGGGTATAGGAAAGTTTTATTTGTGGAGGTATCCGACTCTTGGCCCTGGCTTTCCCATACGACGCTCCCCTAATAGCTGCCGCTAGGCTCCGCCAACGGGAGAGCGCGGGACTTCCCGCCAGGGAAGTTAAAAATTCGATTATATGACTTTGAAATTATGCCTAACTCCAAACGTAATACCTCTGATAATAGAAATGCCAAAGGCGATCGCGTCGTTTATTCAGAATTTGGTAATAATGCTAATTCTCCAGCAACAGAAAGAGCATTACCAGACTTACCACCGAATCAACAAAATTTAAGAGTACAAGCATCTCGTAAAGGTCGTAAAGGAAAAACAGTTACTATTATTAGTGGGTTTCAGTCAAACTCAGAAACTTTAACAGCTTTACTCAAACAACTTAAAAATCAATGTGGTGCAGGTGGAACTCTTAAGGATAATGAAATTGAAATTCAGGGAGAACATAAACAAAAGTTACTGGAAATTTTAACTAAATTGGGTTACAAAGCTAAAATTAGTGGAGGTTGACTTATAGCAGTTTTCATAAAGGTAGACTACAAAACTTCTTTTGATGAATTTAGAATTCAGAATTATTAAATTAAGGAATTCTAGAGGTTGTCCAGAAATGTTCAATACAAAACTTCTGCCTTCTACCTTCAAGCAAAAATCTCTGTACTCTATATTAATGAAAACTGCTATTATCAAAAAATAATCATTGCAGGAGTAGGGGCAATTCCTGAATTACCTCTACAACTTTTTGTGACAATAAAATCAGGTTTTAAGCCTTCTCTTTAAAGGGGATAAAAAAGAAAATTCAGTAGGAGGTACTGATAACTGATAACTGATAACTGAAATGACCTGTTATATCAAATCCGGTAGCATCGGTATAATTAGATGGTTAATCTAGGAGTCAGGAGAGAAGATAATTTAGAAAGATTTACTAATAGCTGAAGATGAAAATTTTTTTTATACCGAATTAAACAGATTTGATATTATATAAGTTTTATCAAGGAAGTTAAGGTATTTTAAAGATAATTAACTTCAACACTCCTGTAATTAAGAAAATTCTGAAAAATCAACAGTGGGACTTGTAGATATCTATTAGCAAAGCATTAATTATTCAAGCTCCAGTTAGGAATAATATTTATGGAACTAAGCGGAATTTGGATTTTGGCTTTGTAAGTGTAAATAGGGAGTAATTAAAGTTATATTATTGGAGAATATATAAATGTTTAGAACAGTTGCTCTAGTTTTACTAGGAACCTCTGTTGGTTTTGGATTTTCTATGGTAAGTGATGGTAATGGGTTTGCGATTAAAGTACCTCAAATTGAAGCAGGAAAATTAGAATGTCGTTGGTTACCTGAAGATACCTCGAACAACTCTTTCAACAGAGAATTTTTAGAACCAAGGTATTAAATTTACTATCAAGCTCAAGATTTAACATATAGTGTTTCTCAAACTAATGAGGTAAACCTATCTTTATTTCTATTCTATTCCTTGTTCCCTAAAACAAACGAATTTTGTACCTCATCAGTATGGGTATTGCTATAAATAATATCATGTGCGCTGGTATGGTCGCGTCGTGTAAAAGTTGGGGAAATATTTACTATATTTAAGGTTTTTCCTTTTCTTCTTCCTTCTCTCCTAGATAACTACAGCCTTCTTCCTTACCTTATCACTTGCAATACCCATGCTACCGGACATGATATAACACGAAGTCCCGTTGACAAAATTACTTTCAATTAGGTAATATACAATTATTGAGAGTAGTATTACTCAGATTAATCCCACTTAAATTAGCATCACTGAGATTGACACCATTGAGGTTAGAATTACTAAGATTAGCACGACTGAGATTAGCACCACTTAAATCAGCATCTTTGAGATTTGTATAGCTGAGGTCAGCATAACTCAGGTTGACACCACTAAGATCGATACCACCTAAGTTAACGCCCCATAAATCAGAACCCATCAGGTTAGCACCTTTGAAAATGGCATTACTAAGAATGGTATGTCGTAGGTGAGCGCGACTGAGGTCACTTCCACTTAGGTTAGTACTTGTGAGATTAGCACTACTAAGGTTAACACCACCCAAGTTAGCATTACTCAGATTAGCATTTTCTAAATTAGCATCCCACAAATCTGCTACTCGCAGACTTGCACCACTCAAGTTAGCATTGCTAAGGTTAGCACGACTCAGGTCAACACTATTTAGTTGAGTATTACTGAGGTCATTACCTTCTAAGTTTTTAACTGCTATTTTTTCATTAACAATTTGCCAAACTGTATACCATTTTCGAGAAATTTTGGTTGTTTCACGAAGTTTTACCCCCTTGAGTTCTGCCCAACTTAGATCGACTTCACGAAGATTAGCACCACTAAGATCGGCACCACTAAGATCGGCGTTACGAAGATTAGCACCACTAAGATCGGCGTTACGAAGATTAGCACCACTAAGATCGGCATTACGAAGATTAGCACCACTAAGATCGGCGGCACTCAGGTCAGCTTCATTGATTTTAGCACCATCAAGTTGAGCATTGGAGAATTTAGCAGCACTAATATGAGCATTTATGAGGTTAGTATTACTAAGATTGGCATTACTGAAGTCAGCAGCACTGAGGTCAGCACTACTGAGGTTAGCATTTCTTAAATCTGCACCATTGAGGTCAGCAGCAGTTAGGTTAGCATTGGTCATTTCCGCATCGTTGAGTTTAGCTGCAATTAGATTAGCTACACTCAAATTAGCTCCATCCAAATAAGCTCCTGTTAGATTAATTGCTTTCAGGTTGGCATTACAAAGATTGGCATTTCTGAGATTTGACCGACTATAGTAGTTGTTCCTAATGTTTTCTAATCCTTTTCTAGGAGTGAGAGTATGGCAATACTCTGTACCTAAATCAGTTGCCTCTAGGTTAGCACCCCGGAGATTAATATTTTTTAAGTTGACACCGCGAAGATCGGCACCACTGAGGTTCACTCCTTTGAGATCGTTATTTAGACGTTGTTGATTAACAATTTTCCAGACTAAATGCCATTTATTATCTAGTTGGGTTAAATCATTAATTTTTGTCTCTCGGAGGTTAGCATAGTTAAGATTTGCACCTCTGAAATCAGCATTGCTGAGGTCAGCATTTTCGATATTAGCATGGCATAGATCGGCATTACTTAAATTAACACCAGTCAAGTTAGCATTACTTAGGTCAGTATTTTTCAAGTTAATATTATGCAGGTTGGCAGCACTAAAATTACTTCTGCTGAGGTTAGAATTACTCAGATTAATATCTCTAAGTTTAGCGCCACTTAGGTTAGCATTACTCAGATTAACACCCTCAATATCCATCCCGATAAGATTGATATTTTTGAGGTCTTTACCAATAGCTTTCTGATTAACTATTTCCCAAACTAATAACAATTTACTATCAAGTTTTGTTGCCTCATTTAGTTTACTACCCCTGAGATTTATACCCCTAAGTTTACTACCTCTTAAGTCTGCACGAGTAAGATTTGTATTAGTTAAATTAGCATTAGTTAGATTAGCAAGACTTAAATTAGCACCACTTAAATTAGCACCACTTAAATTAGCATTACTTAAATTAATACCTCTAAGTTTAGCAACACTAAGATTAGCATTTTCAAGATTAGTATTTTTGAGGTTAGCATCTTTGAGATTTGTACCCCGTAAATTAGCTTCTATTAGATTCGCATCTTTGAGATTAATACTACTCAGATTGGCATCTTTGAAATAGGCAAAACTAAAATTTATACCTTGTAGGTCTAGACCAGTGAGGTTGGCATCCCTCATATTTGCTCGGATAAACCTCCGTTTTCCAGCAGCGTATAGTTCTAGTATTCTACAGACATCCCAAGTATATTGGGATAATGCTAGTTTTGCTTTAGGTTTTTGCTGTTCTAGTAGTATTGAATATGCTGCCCATTGTACTTCTGCTGAACTATCTTGTAAGGCCACAAGTAACAAATCTAATCCTGCATCTCCATGTTTAATAGTTTCGCAAACTGCTGCTACTCTTAATTCTACTTCACCATAGAGTAAACATTCTTTGACTGCTTCGAGACTATGGAGCATAGGGATGGTAGATGTAGATAAAGTAGTATCTAACATAGGAATTTGATTCAGGGGTTTATTCATTTTCTTGGACTTCATCTGCATATCTAATAACTTTACCTGAAAATTAATATTTTTACATATTCAGCCATTATTTATTCTATACTTACTCAGTTTCTCTATTCTGGAAACTGTCTCACCAAATATTAATAAATTTATCTAAAGTTAAATAGTATAGTCGATTTTTTTATTTGTGTAAATTCAACTTGAGTATTATAGTTTAAGGTCAGCATTTCCTGCGGAATACTGCTTCAATAATTGATAATTGATAATTGATAATTACCTATCCCTAAAAGGAAGAGGATTGAATAAAAGAAAAATAAATTCATTGTTTCTCCTTTAAAGAAGAGGCTTTAAACCTTAATTATTCGGTAAACAGCTGTCAGCTCTTAGCCATTAGCTTCATACAAAATGAAGTAAAATTGCATTATTGAAAGACTGAATTACCACGTTAAAGTATGGTTAAAAGCAGATTTTAAAAGTTTATATATTCATAGCCAATATATTTTAAATTTAGATTACAAATCTGATTCCTGACCGCTAATAGCTAAATGCTTGGGTTTTAAGACTCTTAATGTTCGACAAAAAAATATGTTTTGAGAAAATGGAGATGATTCCATCATGCTTAAATTAACTACTTGAGTATTAAATGATAATCTAAATAATTTATTATAAACAATATCAATAGATAAAGTATAATGTTTAACAATTATCAAGATATATTTTTTGCAGTAGTTGGTGATGTCCACGGCTATATGTACACAATGATTCGCTTACTACAACAGTGGGAAAATCATTCTAGTCAAAAGCTTGCATTTATTCTGCAAGTAGGAGATTTTGAACCCCACCGCCATGAAGCTGATTTAGCAACAATGGATGCGCCTAAAAAATATCGTAAATTGGGAGATTTTCCCGACTTTTATGAACAAAGAGCAATTTTTCCTTAGCCTATTTGGTTTATTGGTGGTAATCATGAACCCTACGGTTTTTTAGACCGAACCAATACAGGTACAGAAATTACTAAGAATTGCTATTATTTGGGTAGGGTCGGCTCGGTAGTTTTAGCAGGTCTAAAAGTTGTAGGAGTTTCTGGTATTTATCAAGAGGAAAAATTTCAGATTAACCGACCTAAAGTTTCCCAAATTAGCAGCTATTCTAATAAGGATTATATTGCTTTTACAGAAGTAGAAATTATTCAGGCTTTAGACTATAAATCTACAGATATTTTGTTATTACATGACTGGCCTACTAATATCATAAATCCTGTAGATGCTGAAGAGTTTTAACAGCAACGTAGGAGTCAAGGCTATTACGATATCGTGGGAAATGAATATGCAAGAATGTTAGTAGATGAGTTAAAACCAAAGTTAGTAGTTTGTGGTCATTTGCATAAAAGTTATCGGAACAAAATATCACTAAGTTCTGGAAATTTGACAGATATTTGTTGTCTGGCAAATGTTCAGTCAGGAGCTGATGCAATTGCTATATTTAATCTGAGTAAAACAGGGAAAATTTCAGAAGTTAGGGAATAGGGTTTCAATAATTAATAATTAATAATTACCTCTTCTGTAATAGAAGGATTGGTTAAAAGGAATTTTTTCTTTTTTTATCCTTTAAATGAGATGTTTTCAATCCTTATTTATCAGTCAAAATTGTTGATTTTATATCCTTAATTAATTTAATTAAAAATTTGGAAAGAGGTATAATATAGCAATTCCCAAAAAGAGTGAGGTACAAAATTATAGGCTTTAGGCAACAGGCAACAGGCAATAGGCAACAGGGAAGAAATATCAAAGTGTACCTCACGCTTACTGAGAAACGCTATACCAATTTTAAAAAAGAATGTTACGAAGAATAAGCAGTATTAAAATCTTTGATAGGGAACTTATATTTGACTAAAAATATAATTTAAGATACAAAAAAGTAGATAAAAGCTATTCATTCTGACTCCTGTACGGGCGATTCGCGTTTGCGCCAGCATTCGGAACGAAATCGCCCCTACGACTCCTGACTCCTTTTATAGCGGTTTTCACAAAGGTAGACTACAAAACTTCTGCCTTCTGCTTTCTGCCTTCAGCCTTGAAGCCAAAATCTCTGTATTCTATGTTAATGAAAAGCGCTATAAGTACCCTAACTATTTGTAGCAAACATTTATCAAATTGGTATTATGATAACTCAAACTTTACCCATAATAAAAGATTCAGAACGTTTAGAAAATCGACTCAAAGAAATTCCTCAAACTCCTGGAGTTTATTTGATGCGGGATAGTAGCGATCGCATCCTTTATATTGGCAAATCTAAAAAACTGAGAAACAGAGTTCGTTCCTATTTTCGAGATGGTAAAAATCATACTCATCGTATCAGCTTAATGGTACAACAAATAGTCGAAATTGAATTTATTGTCACAGATACAGAAGCTGAAGCTTTAGCATTAGAAGCTAATCTTGTTAAGCAACATCAACCATATTTTAATGTCTTACTCAAGGATGATAAAAAATATCCTTATCTCTGCATAACTTGGTCAGAAAATTATCCCAGAATTTTTATTACGAGAAAGCGCCGATTAGGTAAAGCTAAAGACCGTTATTATGGTCCTTATGTTGATACCAGACTTTTGAGAAATACCCTACATTTAGTCAAACGAATTTTTCCCTTACGTCAAAGACCAAAACCTTTATTTAAAGACCGTCCTTGTCTCAATTATGATATTGGTCGTTGTCCGGGAGTTTGTCAGACATTAATTACTCCAGAGGAATATCATAAAATTGTGCAAAAAGTGGCAATGATTTTTCAAGGTCGGACTGGAGAATTGATTGATATTTTAAATGCTCAAATGGAAAAAGAAGCGGAGGCACTGAATTTTGAAAAAGCAGCAGCTATTCGCGACCAAATTAGAGATTTGAATTCTATAAATGCTGACCAAAAAGTTTCCTTGCCAGACGACCGAGTTTCTAGAGATGCAATCGCTTTAGCAGGAAATAATCAAATTGCTTGTGTTCAAATATTCCAAATTAGGGCTGGCAAATTAGTAGGAAGATTAGGATTTATTGCCGAAACTCCTAATTTAGAAACAACAGAAAATCAGGAATTAGGAGCAATTTTGCAGCGGGTTTTAGAATCCCATTATCAAACAGTAGAATCTGTAGAAATTCCCACAGAAATTATTGTGCAAAATCAATTGCCAGAGAGGGAATTTTTGCAAAATTGGTTGACAGAAAAGAAAGGTAAAAAAGTAGAAATATTTGTACCGCAACGCCAAGGAAAAGCAGAATTAATTGAAATGGTAAAAAAGAATGCTGAATATGAGTTGCTGCGGTTGGCGAAAATGAGCGATCGCAATAATGAAGCTATGACAGACTTAGCAGAAATATTAGATTTGCCAGAATTACCCCACCGCATCGAAGGTTATGATATTTCTCATATTCAAGGTTCGGATGCAGTAGCATCGCGGGTAGTATTTATTGACGGTTTGCCAGCAAAACAACATTATCGACATTATAAAATTAAAAATCCAGAAGTACGTTCCGGCCATTCTGATGATTTTGCCAGTATGGCAGAAGTTATAGGGCGACGGTTTCGCGACTATGAACAACAAGTGACTACAGAGAAACCAGATTTAATAATGATAGATGGTGGGAAAGGGCAACTTTCGGCAGTAGTGGCAGTGATGGAAGAGATGAATATATTAGAAGAAGTGCGAGTCGTCAGTTTGGCAAAACAACGGGAGGAGATTTTTTTACCAGGGGAGTCACAACCGTTAAAAACTGACGCGGAGCAACCGGGGGTGCAGTTGTTGCGGAGGTTGCGGGATGAAGCACATCGGTTTGCCGTGAGTTTCCATCGGGATAAAAGAAGTCAGAGAATGAAGCGATCGCGTCTAGATGAAATTCCCGGTTTAGGGCAACATCGACAAAAGTTGTTATTGGGGCATTTTCATTCCGTTGATTATATTAGGATGGCAACAGTGGAACAGTTGGCAGAAGTGTCGGGAGTCGGACCGAAATTGGCACAGCAAATTTACGATTATTTTCACTAAAACTAGGGAGTAGTTGAAAGCCTCTCCAAGGAGAGCATTTTGGGCGCATACATAATAGAGCAAAAAAATTACTCCCCCACTCCCCCACTCCCCTACTCCCCCACTCCCCTACTCCCCTACTCCCCTACTCCCCCGCTCCCCTACTCCCGAAAAAAGACTTTCTCAGCAAACCTTAATTAGGCAGCTTTTCTTGCAAATGACCTGTTTTGACGTAGATAACACAACCCTCTTGACTAAAAGGCGTATGAACGCTGCCATGGGGATTACGAATCCAAGTTCCTTGAGGATATGTCCCCAATTCATCTTCAAAAACTCCATTCAGGACATAAATTTCCTCTCCCCCGAAATGACTGTGGCGTTGAAACACCGTTCCTGGTTTCCACTTAACTAGAGCCACATTTTCCGTCCCATGACTGTGTAATGGCATCACTTGTAACCCATTTACTAATCCGGGTAGCCAAGGATGATCCGAGGTTTGAATCACTACCCGTTTTTGGTCTGTTGAAGACATTTGCCAGAGTTTGACAAAAATGATGCACCCTTCTCGACTAGAGGGTGTATGGGTTGATCCCACAGGATTTCGCACATAGGTTCCGGCTGGATAATCCCCATTTTCATCGGAAAAAGTGCCTTCTAGAACAAAAAATTCTTCCCCACCTCCATGAGTATGAGTAGAAAATGTACTTCCAGGGGCATAGCGCACTAAAGAAGTCGCTCTGGCCACTTCTTCCCCATTCCTTTCCAACATCCGACGTTGGATGTTGGGGATGGGAGAATCTACCCAAAGTAAATTTTGACTGTCAATAATGGCTCGTTGAGTTAAATGTGCGTGAATCTTCATAACTCTAATACACTCCTTTTTTATCTACTAATAGCACCGTATCAACCAGTAAGCTGAGAGTGAGGGGAGGAGTTTTTCTGACTACCTCCACATATCTTTAACTACATCTATAGAGTCACAAAAATATCTAATAAATCATCCCAGAATTTCACAGATAACTCATAACCTTGGAGTATTTGTTCTGCTGACTCTTCACTTTCTCCTACTTCTCCATCTATGGCATTACGCATTCTTAAAGCATGAGAATGATCGATTTCTCCAGTATGAATATCCCAAAATTCTAGGTTTAATTGAGGTAATATATCTTCTAAATCTTTACGAGCTTGAACTTGTGCCCAAATTTCTTCTAAAATCGGACCACAAATACATTCAGTACCCATACCTGCCATACCAATAGCAACGTGAGCAGGATGACTTTTTAAATCTGCATCATACTTAGCAATTAAAGCATCAACTTGTGGATTAATTTTATTAGTGAGCATGGTTCCACCAAACTGTTCATTTAATCCAAATAAGAATAATTTCAGTAAATTATAGTGAGAATCTTCTGGATTTCCATCACCAGCTTCTTCAAAATGAATCTCATCAAGTAATACCTTTAATTTACCTGGAGAAACAACATTACAAACATAATTTAAACTTTGAACGTGAATTTTAGTTACATAAGAATATTGTTCTAAAACTTTAACTAATTCAGGAATAGAAATATTTTTTAATGACTGAAGTCTAGGATCTTCTGCGGGGTTGCCAGAGAATTTAGATGTATCAATAGCTTGCCAAAAACTTTCTTTGATAGAGGGGAAAGTTGTGAAAACCATTTGTCTTGCTCCTTGTGTTTAAGTTATTTAAAATTGATTGACTTATCTTGATAACAATCATGCCAACGTCACCTGAAAAATTACAGATGGTAAATTGTGATCTTGATAAGAGTTAGCTGAGAAAATAGTGAGCGACAATAGACGCAAGGATGATTTTAATGTCTGTAAAAAAAAGGTAGTTTTAACGTGATTAGTACCCTCTTGTTGAAGTAGCTACTGGAAACAGGTATTTTTATTGACTACTTTACGTCTTTTTTTAGCTGGAATTGTGTAGAAAATGACCTCGGTTTTCCTTGGAGGAGTCAGAAGTCAGGAGTCAGGAGGGAATAAACAAGAAACAAGAAAGAAGAGGAAGAGGAAGAAGAGGAGAAGAAGGAGAAAGTTGTTTTATCACTAATTATCCGGACATGATATAAGTCATACCAATTCCCATGCATTATTGCTATACTTGGGCGATACTTCAGTTATTAACTGATTGGTACAATCAGAATTATTTTTGGGCTCATTTTAGCTATTTTAATGTTAATTATTCTTATGTTTGCTTCTCCCCCACTCCCCTACTCCACTACTCAACAAAATGTATAAAAGTTTTTGAGAAATGGTATCAGGAGTCAGGAGTCAGGAGAAAAGAGAATTTAGAAACATTTGCTCTTTAGGTGAAGATAAAAATTTTTTTATACCGAATTAGGCGGATTTGATATGAAACTAACCTTGTATTTCCGCCATATTGCCATATTGTAGAACATAAATAAACATTTCCGAAAAAGAACGTAGAGACCTTCCATGGAAGGTCTCTACAAGAATATTTTATTTATAGTGTTTCATCTTACCGAATTATTAATTATTAATTATTAATAATTAAATAATTCGCGCCTTGAAGCCTCCCCTTGGATAGGGAAAAAAGTGCTAGGATATTTCCTCATCTTCAATTCCGTAACGGTTTTAACGGCTAGGTAATTATCAATTATCCATTATCAATTATTGAATCATATTACTTCAGCCATATCTCAGCTTTTTTAAGTCAAAGATTCTAAATAATCCCGTACTTGATTCCGACGCTTTGGTTGACGTAACTTCTGTAGAGCTTTTGCTTCAATTTGACGGACTCGTTCCCGAGACAGTTTCAAAGCACGACCAATTTCCGATAAGGAGTAGGGATGACCATCTTCTAAACCATAACGCATAGAAATTACAGACCTTTCTCGCTGAGTTAAATCTAATAATAATCCTTTTAATGCTTGTACTAAAGACTCCCGCATCAGCATTTGTTCTGGAGAAGCATCTTCAGTTTCCAGAAGTTCACCTAATTCAGTATCTTTATCAGTACCTACTTTAGTTTCCAGAGAAACCGAACGTGGAACTTTTGTTAACACTTCCCGAACTTGCGCTGGTGTCATATTTAGTTCTTCGGCAATGTCCTCAATTTTTGCTGTACGTCCTTTTTCCTGAGAAATTTTCCGTTGTGCTTTCTTAATTTTGTTCAACTTTTCGGTAATGTGGACAGGTAAGCGAATTGTCCGACTTTGAGTAGCGATCGCTCTTGTAATTCCCTGACGAATCCACCAGTAAGCATAAGTGCTGAATCTATATCCCCGTCGTGGGTCAAATTTTTCAACTGCTCTTTCTAAACCTAAAGTACCCTCTTGGATTAAATCTAAAAGTTCTAGACCACGATTTTGATACTTTTTGGCCACTGACACGACTAAACGCAAGTTAGCATTAATCATCTGATTCTTGGCTTGAATACCTTCGCTTTGGACTTGCTCAAGTTCTTTGACACTTAAACCTGCTAATTCTGCCCAACGAAGTTTTCCTGTAGCAATAATCTGTTTGAGTTCTACCACAGATACATTTCCTACCTTAGCCCACCGTTCAAATGATGGTCTATGTCCTAAGTGAGCTGCCAGACGATCGCGAACTTCCATCAACTGAACATAACACTGAATTGCTCCTTCTTCTTCTTGAGCTGCTTTATTGCGTAACTCCACTAACTGTATATAGCGTTGGACTTTTTGAGCTTCAGAGACTTCTTGATCTCTTTCTAGCAAATCAACTCGCCCAATTTCTTGGAGGTATAAACGGACTAAATCTGTAGTGCTACGGTTTGGACTTACTTTCGCATTATCCGCTTCTTCATCCTCCGTGGCTAATTCGTTGGTAATTTGCTCTACATCTTCGGGAAACTCAGCTTGCAAGTTATCAGAGTGCAGTTGTTCTTCAGATTGTTCAGTGTAAGGATAAGTTGCTGACATAGTGATCATCTCAGTTGCTCCAGGTGACAAGAGGCTGCACTTAGTGACAGTCTGTGGATAAAATGCCAACTTCTTAGGAATTAGGCATTTGCTCTAGTTATGTTTTCTGATTAGTCCTAACAACTTAGACTGAATGAGTTACTTAGGCGATCGTTGATACGGATTGTGTTAACGATGGACTTTAAGAGTACATTTGCCTATTAGTTGTTTGGTTCAGTTAACTTCTCTAGACTTAATTTTTAGTATATTGATACTTCTGATACAAAAAAGTGATTTTCGTCAGAAGCTATATTAATGTTCATCACTATTAGTGGTTGTTCCTGATCACTTCGTAAATTTTCTGATTATGCGGCTTAATTTTTCTCTTATTACTTTGTTTGTTTTTTTCTAGTTACACTTTTTTAGCTTTATCTTCTTACTTTTAGAGCCTTTTATTTGATTTATATGTAGCAAGTTTAATATATTTACTTATCAATTTTCAGCCATCAAGTGACTCTAAATACAATAATCACCGATCTAGATCACATTTTACTAGCGATCGTTTTTGCAATCGGGGGTGATGGGTTATATACCTAGTTGGCCTATTTTCTTTTACCCAAGTACCTGAAAGGGCAAACCCATCACCAGTTTCCTTCTAACTTTTGGCCTTTGGATAATTGACCATCAATTCTTTGACTTGTTCAGCATGATATGAACTACGAGTCAAGGGTGAAGCAACAATTTGTAAAAAACCCATAGAATCGCCTATTTCTGTCCAGCGATCAAATTGTTCGGGTTTGACAAAATTAGCTACTGGTAAATGTTTAGGGCCTGGTTGTAAGTATTGTCCAATGGTTAAAATATCACAGTCAACAGCTCGTAAGTCCTTCATTACGTCTTGGACTTCTGCATCGGTTTCTCCAAGACCTACCATAATTCCAGATTTTGTATAGATTTCTGGAGCTAATTCTCGCGATCGCCTCAAAAGTTCTAATGTACGCTGATAATCACCTTGGGGTCTGACTCGCCGATATAATCGTGGAATAGTCTCAGTATTATGGTTAATAACTTCTGGTTTGGCATTAAGAATTATTTCTAAAGCTTGCCAATTACCACACAAGTCTGGTATTAGGACTTCTATAGTTGTCTGAGGAGAAATTGCCCGGACTTGGGAAATACATTTGGCAAATTGATTAGCACCCCCATCGGCCAAATCATCTCTATTGACAGAAGTAATGACCACATGATTAAGTTTCAAGCGTTTGACTGCTTCTGCCAGTCTTTGTGGTTCGGTAATATCTAAAGGCTGAGGTTTTTTCTCAAAATCAATATCACAGTAGGGACAAGCACGAGTACAAGCAGGTCCCATAATTAAGAAAGTTGCTGTCCCAGCGTTGAAACATTCCCCAATGTTTGGACAGGAAGCTTCTTCGCAGACAGTGTTGAGATTTAGGTCTCGCAAAATCTCTTTAACAGTACCAACCCTTTGCCATTGGGGGGCTTTGACTCTTAACCAATCTGGCTTGACTACCACTTTATGCCTCTGCTGTAGTTTGATATACAAATTAAGCTTAACAAATTTAGCAAGGGACTAACAAGAGTTTTCAGTAAATTTATTGAGATTAACAGATTTGTAGTGTTAGGCAGTTCTTTGTCAGCTTGACCTAGATTTTCTTGAATAACTGCTTCGTTGACTAAAGAGTGCAATAATAAATAATGTTTGTATCTAGAAGGTATTTACAACTTATTAATATCTATATTGTTCACAACCTTGTTTAATTGTTTCGCCCATCATTTGAAGGTCTTCTGGAGAAATTGAATCACAAAAAGGTAATAATTTTTTTCCTGGGATACCTCTGACTTGTGTTTTTGGCAATTTATGAGCAAATTCAAGCACTTGGTATTGTAAGTGCTTTGGCATAGTTTTTAATTGTTCAACTACCTCATCAATGACAGACAAACTCATTAGATTTCTCCTTTGTTAAGTGAAGTAATAATATTAGGCAGGTTTCAATTTATCAGGTAATTCAGTTTCAGTAAGTTTAAAATTTTCTACTCCGTAATTAGCTAATTTTGTTAAAAATAAGGGTTTGGGAATTGCAGCTAAATTTCCTGTTCCTCTAGAAGGAATAAAACCTATAATAGAAAGTTTTATTGAATATTTTAGTCAGCAGATAGTATTAAAAAGTTGATGGTTAGTTGGTGAATAAAATCTATTTTTTTTTTAGGGTATTAATTTCAAAAAAATAATATTGTTTAGGTGAATTTAAAAGTCTTTTTGAATACTAATTAAATCATGTCAATTAGTTCATCATTTGCTTTTTCAGCACCTTCTACAAATTTTTTGGTTGAGCTTCGGAGATTTACAAGGTCTTTTTTAACCTTTCCGATTATCTCAATAATACCTTCTTCTTTTAAATGAATAAGTATGTCTTCAGGTAAGGGATTTAAGTTAAAAGAGTATATTGCTTCTTTGTCAATTTTATTGTGTATTATCTGATGGCTTTTTAAAGTCCATCTTTCGTCTGTAAAATCATTTCTCTTACTAATGTAATCCATTATGTAATTGATTTTATTTGAAAGAAAAGTCCTTAAATCTATAAACTGAGGTTTTATCTCTCTAATTGCTTCCAGAGGATTTATTTTATAACTCCCAGAACATATTGTAAGGCTATGTTCGCCAATGTCAATTGATGAGTATGATTCGTTGACAATTTTAGAAATAAGCTCTTCATCATTATCGTTAGATAAGCTATTAATAACTTTATTAATCACAGGTAGCAGAAATAATTTTGAATAGGAAATTTTATCCATTTCCTCGCATAAAGATAAAAAGTTATACCATTCATTTGTTGAATATAAAGTGCCTATGTCTATGATGATTTTTGAATAAATGGTGTTTTTCTGCTCAATATTTAAGTCTGTTATGAATAGAGCAACAAAGTATTCCTGAAGAGATTTGTGTGCAAATTGAATTCTATTACCATCTTCTACCCAAAGAGCAAGACCTAGTTTTAAATCATCAATAAACAATTGATTGCTAAATTCATAATTCTCTAGTTTCGATTTGACTTTACCTAGAGTTTTTCGTACATAATCAAGGTCAAAAGTATATTTTCTGTCAAAAAAGGTAAGGAAACTAAAGCGCTTTAACACTTCCTCAAATTGTTCTTGATTGAGTTTGCTTCTACGTTGTCGAATATATCCAAGTTTGGATTTGCTATCATGTTCTGTAAAAAGTGCTTGAACAACACGCCGATAGAAAATGTACTTTTTATGTGGTATATCAGGGTTACTTTGAAAAGTTAGGATATATAGAGACAAAAGAAGGGGATTAGACAAAAAACTTTTTATATATGTTTGCGAGGTATTCTCTACGGACTGAGTAATTTTTTGACTAAGTTCATCCTCATTATTTAACTGAAGCTTGATAAATTTTTTAACCTGTTCTTCACTAAGAGTTTCAATCTGATAATTATGAAATAATGGCAATAATTCCACATTAGTGTAAGGTCTTGAAGTTAAGATGTACTTATTGTCATTATAGTTATCTAGAAAAGAAGTAAGTTGTTTAAGTCTTGTTCTTTCAATATCATTATTTAGTTCGTCAAATCCATCCAAGAAAAATACAAATTTTCCTGTTTTGAGCAACTTATTTAAAATATCAGAACTTTGAGATACTTGATTTTCAAACATTACTTCGGTGATGTAATTTTCAATCGAGCCACTATAATCATTCAAATATCGGAATTCAATTAATATCGGTATACCATATTTTTCAACTATTGAATTAATAAATAAATGCTTAACTAGGGTACTTTTACCGCTACCAGCACTACCAAAAATAGTTACAAAATTGCTATTAACAAATAGGTTTGATATTTTATCTGTGTTAATTATCTCTGCATTTCCTTGAAGATTAAGTGGAAAATAAATATCATATAAATATACAGGTTTATTACCATTCAAAATAGTTTTTATATAGGAGTATCGCTGTATCTGTTTAATAAAATATTTCTCCAAACTTTTATCAAATAGACGTTTAGTTTCATTAGTGACTTTCCCTAATCAAGAAAAAGACTCTTTAACTAACTGTGGAATAAAGCTTTTTATTGCTGTTTGAATGACAATCTGTTCCATAATACCAAGTTTATAACTATTAACTTTGTTGCAGTTGGAGTAGAATACTCCACTTTACTATTTTATAAGAAACAGTAGAATACTCCACTTTACTATTTTATAAGAAACAAATGAAAGCGCGATAAAACTCCGTTCCGCTTTGCGATCGCACTTCCACTCACTAATTCTCTTTTTCATTTTAATAAGCACCTGCGCAGAGCGAGCCTATTACTTCAAAAATACACTAAAATTTCTCTTTGTGCAACCACCCTATATCTCTTACATATCAATACTTATAGAGAATGGCCTATGAGAACGCGATCACACGCAAATTCCCCCTTTTTTGGCCCTCAAGAGCTACTTTCAACTTTTTTTGCAAAAATCAGTTTGAATTTCTAATATATTTAGCAAAAAATATAATATTAAATCATGAATTAATTCATTAAACCCTAAAAACCTTACAGGTAAAGACTTTCAATTCAACTAACAGTAGCAAAAATTAAATCTAAACCTTCTTCCTTCTTCCTTCCTACTTCTTCCTTATAAAATAGTGCTATCTAAAATATTTATTCTAAAATCTAAAACAAATGTCATTTGTTGGCCTACATATTCATAGCGACTATAGCCTATTAGACGGAGCATCCCAATTACCACAATTAATAGACAAGGCGGTAGAACTAGGAATGCCAGCCATTGCTCTGACAGATCACGGAGTAATGTATGGAGCAATTCAATTAATTAAATTGTGTAGAAATAAAGGAATTAAAGCCATAATTGGGAATGAAATGTATGTAATAAATGGAGATATTACAAAACAACAAAGAGGCAAAAAATTTCACCAAGTCGTATTAGCAAAAAATACTCAAGGCTATAAAAATTTAGTTAAATTAACAACTCTTTCTCACCTGCATGGTTTTCAAGGAAAAGGAATATTTGCTCGACCTTGTATTAATAAAGAATTATTGGAAAAATATCACGAAGGCTTGATAGTAACTAGCGGGTGTTTGGCAGGAGAAGTACCTCAAAATATTATGCAGGGAAAATACGAGGAAGCCAAGAAAGTAGCTAAGTGGTACAAAGATTTATTTGGAGAAGATTATTATTTAGAAATACAAGACCACGGTTTCCAAGAAGATAGAGTAGTTAATACTGGAATTGTCAAAATTGCCGACAAATTAAAGATAAAAATAGTAGCGACAAACGACTCTCATTTTATTTCTTGTCGAGATGTAGAAGCACATGATGCCTTGTTGTGTATTAACACCCAAAAATTAATCTCTGAACAAAAGCGGATGCGGTATAGCGGTACCGAATATTTAAAGTCTGCTGAAGAGATGAAGCAACTATTTAGAGACCACTTAGAAAATGATGTGATAGAAGAGGCAATTGCCAATACATTAGAAGTAGAAAAGAAAGTTGAAAAATACGAAGGAATTTTAGGAGAGCCAAGAATTCCTGATTATCCAATTCCGCCAGATCATAATGCCGATACTTATCTAGAAGAACTTGCTTGGGAAGGGTTATTAGAAAGACTGAAACGTCAAAAAAGAAGTGAAATTTCTCCAGTTTATAAAGAGCGGATGGAAACTGAATTGAAAGTTCTTCAGGATAAAGGATTCTCTACATATTTTTTAGTGGTTTGGGATTACATAAAATATGCCAGAGATAAAAATATTCCTGTCGGACCTGGTAGGGGAAGTGCTGCTGGTTCATTAGTTGCTTATTCTTTGCGGATTACTAATATAGATCCGGTGCATCATGGCTTGTTATTTGAAAGATTTTTAAATCCAGAACGGAAGTCAATGCCAGATATTGATACAGACTTCTGTATTGAAAAGCGAGATGAAATGATTGATTATGTGACTAAACGGTATGGGGAAGAGAGAGTTGCTCAAATTATTACTTTTAACCGGATGACATCTAAGGCAGTATTAAAAGATGTGGGGAGAGTGTTGGGTGTTTCTTTTGGGGAAGCAAATAAAATGGCAAAGTTAATTCCTGTAGCAAGGGGTAAACCTGCAAAGTTAAAAGTTATGATTTCTGATGAAACTCCTTCCCCGGAATTTAAGGAAGCTTATGATAATTTAGAAGCAAAAACTGAAGAGAATGAAGGGGGGAAAGTTAATGCAATTTCTGTCCGACAATGGATAGATATGGCAATCAGAATTGAGGGAACGAATAAAACTTTTGGAGTACACGCGGCAGGAGTAGTAATTTCTAAGGAACCTCTGGATGAAATTGTACCTTTGCAAAGAAATAATGATGGCTCGGTGATTACTCAGTATCACATGGAAGATATAGAATCCTTGGGTTTGTTGAAGATGGATTTTTTAGGGTTAAAAAATTTAACTATTATCCAGAATACTGCCGACTTAATTGAAAAAAATCATAATCTTCCTTTTCCTTTAATTCCAGATGATTTGCCAGCTCTTGAAAGAAAAGCAATTATCACAAAACAAAGTAGAGGGGAAATGCCAGAAGATGTGGAGGAAACCTACAAACTAATAAAATCTGGAGATTTGGAAGGAGTATTTCAGTTGGAATCTTCTGGGATGGTAGATGTTGTGAAAAAATTGAAGCCTACTTCTATTGAAGATATTTCTTCTATCTTAGCTTTGTATCGCCCCGGACCTTTAGATGCTGGTTTAATTCCTAAGTTTATTGACAGGAAACATGGGCGGGAAAAAATTGAATATCAAGATCCAAAGTTAGAGCCTATTTTGCAAGAAACTTATGGAGTTCTTTGTTTGTCTAAAGGAACTTTAATAGATAAACCAGATGGTTCAACAAAAACAATTGAAAATATCAAGACTGGAGAAGTAATTTTAACTTCTGATGGGAGCAATACTTGGGCAGCTAGAGTTGCTAAACAATGGAAAAGTGGTACTAAGGAAATCTTAAAAATTACCCTATCTACTGGAAAAGTAATCTATGCAGGAAAAAATCATCGCTTTTTAACCCCAGAGGGAGATAAATTTGCTTTCGAGTTAAAACCAGCACCTCAAAGTCTCAAAAATGCTCATATTTACAGTTCAGCAGTTTATGAAAAATGGCCTGTTTCCAGCAATAGTAAAGAGTTAAAGCAAAATGAAGCTTACTTGCTTGGGTTGCTTGTAGGTGATGGAAACTTAGTATCCTCAACTCCAAATATTGCTTGTTTAACAGAAAACGCTGCGATTTGGGTTGCAAATTTAATTCAAAAAACCTGGGGAGGTACTGCTAAATATTACTTTCATACTCGTTGTTGGTATGCTTACTCTAAATTTAAAACTCAACCAAAACCAACTCCGTTAACTGAGTTTATGAAACAAGTTTATAATGGTAAAAATTGGAAAGTTAAATCTATTCATAAACGTTTACCAGAAGACATTTTAGACTATAAAGAACAAGACAGAATAGACTTATTGCATGGTTTATGGGATAGTGATGGCTGCTATGGTGAGAGAAATGTATATTATCGAAGTTCTTCTTCTGAATTATTAAGAGAAATTGGACAGCTTTTAGGTAGCTTAAAAATTTCATCTTATATAAAAGAAAATTATGTTGGAGTAATTGATAAAACCAGATTTTCATCTATAATTGGATATCCAAAAATACCAGATAAAAAATACACAGAAATAAAAGAAAACTATTTGCCTGTTTTAGCTGCAAAACTAGCAGAAAATCTTGAAAAATCTATCAAAGAAACAGATTACTATACCAGAAAAACTGTAAAGCGATCGCTCCAAAAAGCAGTTTTATTTAGACCGACAGATTCTAATTACAAGACTAAGCTAGAAAATTGGGATGAATTTTATCGTCAAATTTATGAAAAAACTTATTTACAAGATGTAAGACTGGTCTATGTTGTTTCTGTGGAAGAAGCAGGAAAAGCAGAATGTTTCGATTTAGAAATGGAAGACCAAAACTCACCTTATTTTCTAGCCGAAGGAGTAGTTGTTCATAATTGTTATCAAGAACAAATTATGAAAATGGCTCAAGATTTAGCAGGATATTCTTTAGGAGAAGCAGATTTATTACGCCGCGCAATGGGTAAAAAGAAGGTCTCGGAAATGGAAAAGCATCGAGAAATATTTATTGATGGTGCGACTCAAAGAGGAGTTCCTTCTGCCGTGGCACAAGATTTGTTTGAACAGATGATTAAATTCGCTGAATATTGTTTTAATAAATCCCATTCCACAGCTTATGCTTATGTAGCTTATCAAACTGCTTATTTAAAAGCTAATTATCCAGTTGAATATATGGCAGCTTTACTAACAGCTAATAGTGGCGACCAAGATAAAGTACAGAAATATATTGCTAATTGTCAAAAGTTTGATATTGAAGTTGAACCGCCGAATATTAATAAGTCAGAAGTAGATTTTACTCCTTTGCCAAAAGTAGCTACAGGAGATACACAAAATAAAATTTTATTTGGATTATCCGCAGTAAAAAATGTAGGAGAAGGAGCAATAGAAGCAATTTTAGAAGCAAGAAAAGAAAGTGGAGAATTTAAGTCTTTAGCCGATCTATGTGACCGAGTTAATCTTAATGCTTTGAATAGTCGAACTTTAGAATCATTAATTAAATGTGGAGCCTTCGATAAAATTGAAGCAAACCGTCACCAATTAATCAAAGATTTAGAAGGTGTAATGAAATGGGCGCAAGATAGAAATAAAGACCGGGATATAGGGCAATTAAATTTATTTGATGTGGCAGAAACAACAATGCCTGCTTTTGATTCTGCTCCTAAATCTTCATCCGTTTCGGATTTTCCAGCTAAAGAAAAATTGCAGTATGAAAAAGAAATTCTAGGATTTTATGTATCCGACCATCCTCTCAAATATGCACATGAACAAAATCAAATTAAGGATGTTATTACTATCGCTCAAATGTCGGAAAAAAAATCTAAGTCAGCTATAAAATTAGTGGTAATGTTGGCTGGAATTAAACATCATATTACAAAAAAAGGCGACCCTATGGCATTTTTACAAGTAGAAGATATGACTGGGCAAGTAGATGCGGTAGTTTTTCCAAAAATATATGAAGAAATTAAAAAATTACTGACAGAAAATGCTCTTTTAGTCTTAAGTGGAAAAGTTGATAATAAGGATGATGAAAGTCAGTTATTAGTAGATAGTGCAGAAGCATTAGAAAAGGTAATGGCAGATGCAGTTGAACAACATAAAAAAGCAGAGACAGAATTAGATAATTATCAAAATGAATCAACAGATGAAGGGAGAAAAAATTATCAATATATTGCAGAAGTAGAAAAAACAGTAGAGCAATTAGAAAGTCAAAAAAAATCTCCTAAAAAAGATGTTAACTCAAGAGATAAAGAGATAACAATTAATCAACCTATTGCAGAAGAAGAAAAACCATTAGAGCAATTAGATAATCAAAAAAAATCTCCCAAAAAAGATGTTAACTCAAGAGATAAAGAGATAACAATTAATCAACCTATTGCAG
>NZ_JBNHEQ010000056.1:0-8828 GCF_050016015.1 Dapis hubbardiae BLCC-M172 | reverse complement strand
AAGAAGAAAAACCATTAGAGCAATTAGAGACTCAAAAAAATCCTCCGAAAAAAGAGGCTGAATTATTAATAAATGAAAATGATTCTGCTAAACCAACACAAATAATTATCTTGCAACTACCAGTAGATAAGATTCCAGAAGATGATTCCTTGTTTGAACAGATTAAAGCTATTTTGAAAGAACAATCTTCTGGAAATGAGGAAAAAGCAAATGTGGCAATAAGGGCATTAATATCTGATGATAAAGAACAAAAGTTAGTACAATTCGGTCGGCAATTTTGGGTAGAAGATGGGGAAACAACTATTAATCGTCTTCAAGATGCAAAATTTGAGGCTAAAATTTTAAATTGTGAAACGATTGATTCTAGGTAATTAATATCGTGTCATCCTTGCAGGGGATCTACGCTATTGGATAATTAGTGATAAAAAAGTCTTTGTTTGTAGTTGCACTTTAGCGCTCCATAAATATATCTAGCACCGCTAAAGCTAACATTCAGCAATTAACAATGAAGAATTATAATTAATAATTAGGGCTTGCTGATTAAATATTAAAGCATTGACGGGTAAAGGTTTGAGCAATTTTAAGTCTGGAAAAAGTACCAGCTTTTTGGTTGATCAAGCAGAAATTGTGAGCATTTTGGGTAGATTATGGCAGAAAAACCAAAGGACTATTCTTCCTCCTGCCTCCTCTAGAATTCCCATTCCTCCTGACTCCTGTACGGGCGTTTTGCTGCGCGACATATAAAGCGGAGCTTTGCGTTAGCACATGGCCGTTTCGCGGAGCGACATGAAACGCCCCTACGACTCCTGACTCCTACCCTCACCCATAAGACTTTTGAGCGCAAACCCTAATTAATAATTAATAATTACACCTTCTTAAAAGAAGGGTATTGACTAAAAGGATTTTTTTTTATTTATCCCCTTAAAAGGGGAGGCTTCAAACCTGAATTGTTGAATGAATAATTAATTGACTATCAACTCTTAATTATTAATTATTGAAATACTTCTGTTTTTTTGCACCTTTATACTTAATACGAACTTGCTAATAATTTAAGATCATGTTACACATAACTAATAGGATTTGGAAAACTTGATTCCTGATACAGCAATTCCCATCCTGGTGAGGTACAAAATTCCAGGTTTTAGGGAACAGGGAACAGGGAACAGAGAACAGGGAATAGGGAATAGGGAATAAGGAATAAGGAATAGAAAAGAAATTAAAGATGGGTGTAACTCATAAGCTTGAGAAACGCTATATTGAGTACCTTAAGTTTACGGAAAAATAAATGTATAAAGCCTATCCATTTATCAAGGAAAAAGAAAAAGATCCTTTGAGATAATCCTTTTCTTTATAAGAATAGATAATTAGTTAATTATTAATTGTTGAACAGCTACCTAAAACCTATTCAATTCTGGTATTGACCATTAATTTTAAAATTCCCATTATTCGTTTTAGCAAAAGGCCCATTAACATACATAACCTGTTGCGGAACTCCCACCTCAATACCCTGCTCATCAAATGCCTTCTTCAAACGACGGCGAAACTCACGAGCAACCAACCACTGCTGCATAGGCTGAGTCTTAATAATCAATCTAATTACAATTCCAGTATGAGCAATCTTATCAATACCCAAAACTTTAGGGGCTTCTAAAATCTGGTCTTGCCATTGAGGGTCAGAATACAACTGTTGAGCGATCGCCTCCATCACCCCCATAACCCGATCCACATCAGCATCATAAGCCACCTCAATAGCATAATTTACTTGTGACCATTCACTAGATAAATTTCGCACCACCCCAATAGAACCATTGGGAATAGTAATTAGCTCCCCATCAAGATTCCGTAATTTAGTAACTCGTAAAGTAATAGTCTCAACCAGGCCATCTTGTCCATCTATGATAATCCAATCTCCCACAGCATATTGGTCTTCAGATAAAATCATCAGACCAGCAATTAAATCTTTCAGTAAATTTTGAGAAGCCAGGGAAAGGGCAAAACTAATAACACCAATAAAGACCGTCACTACTTGAGTGAAAGTACCTAACTGATGCAAATGATGGAGGAGCGTCACTCCCAATAATAAGTAAACTATAGCTCTCAGCCAAGCTTTAGAAACTTTAGCCAAGGTAGAAACCCGCAAAGTTTGTCGTTTTTGGATTGATTGTTTATCATTCAACCGCCGAGCCAAAAAGTCACTCAAAGCATCCCCCCCCTTGATGCTTAAACGAGCCACCAATAAAAGCAGTAAAATGAAAAGTGGAGTTCCCAGATTAGCTTCTCGTCCAAAACTTAAAATCCAATCTAATGGAGGCCAGCCAACTATTACTTGTTCAGCTCGAGTACCACGAATTGTCACACCAATCATCCAATTGCTCCAGGAACGAGTCCAATAAAACAAACTACTTATGTAGCCAATACCCAGTAACCAAATTAGCAATTGAGTCCAAAATAATGTCGAGCTGTAGAAAGCATAGAGACTGTAACGTTGTTCTATAGATAGCCTGTCAAATTGTGGAGCGATCGCTCGAAATTTTTCAGTAAGCTTTGATGAAATGGAGGTCTGATTATCTTCAAGCTCAATAGTCTCTGAGTCTGATAAGCTATCTTTAAGTTTTCTTTGTCCAATAGTAACTTGTTTCTGTATCCACCCCAGGGTTAAGCTAGTACAAGTCAGAGCAACTAGGAGAAGCATAGCTAGTTGAACCTGAGCAAGTAGATAAGGAGTCTGACGTTCTTTCCAGGCTTGAATTAGCTGATTTTTAATAATTTCTTTTCCCTTTTCTACTATTTTGAAAGGTTGGGAACCACCAAATCTCGGTCTTTCAATATCTGCTTGAGTAACAGAGAAAATAATTTCTGGCACATCATCTTTAGGAAATGTGACTGACACAAATGCAGTTCCGTTTTTCTCAGAGGAAGTAGTAACTAGCTCTTCTCTTAGTTCTTTTTCTTGAGCTTCTATGTTAGATATTCCCTGCTTGGGTAAAACCTCTTGAGCATACCTACTCATATTGTGCAGAATTTTTTGTAACTTGCTGTGAATCAACTGGGAGCGGATAGCAGCACTGTAGATACTAGCTTGATTTTTGTTTGTTTTTGACTTTAATTGCATAAATGAAGCAATAGTTCCCACAATTTTTCCATCTAGAAAAACTGGAGCTATTTCCAGGTTTCCCCTCTTAAAGACAGGGACATAATAGTTAACAGAAATATCTTCATCGGAAGACATACCTAAACCAGGAATAGTTTGGGCAAATGTGGGAAATTCCCAAGTTAGAGTTAGTGTTAAGACTAACAAAGTAATAGAGAGCAGAAAAGTTAAAATCCGAATAAATTTCCGAACCATAAAAATTATTAAATATCCCCATAAGTAGGGTGCATTTCAACAATTAATAATTATTAATTATTCGGTGACGCACCTTTATAAGGGTTTATGTTAATACAAAAATTATGGAAGGTCTAATTAAAGGTTAAAAAAATTGTAGGGGCGGGTTTAGCTGAAAACCTTTGTAGTCGATTAAACCCACCCAAAGTAAGATTTTAGGCGTTGGTTAATAGAGGGATGAAATCTAAGGAGCGTGTTATAAGAAACCGGGTTTGTGGGAAACAGATGTCAGTAAAGTACGGGTATCTAATACAAACCCGGTTTCTACACCGATAAAAATCATAGCCAAAATTACCAATGCCAGATTTTATAGGCTCAAAATTTTTACTATACAGTAATTTCAGGAAATTATTTCACATTTTAAAGTTTGAAACTATTTGTGACATCTTTAAAGTAAATTGGTAGAAGCGGGTAGGTCTAATTAAACGTTAAAAAAATTGTAGGGGCGGGTTTAACTGAAAACCTTGATATTTCTAATTTAGTTGATTAAACCCGCCCTAAAGTTATTCCATTTGTTTATGCTAACTACTTATCCATTCAAATCAATCCTCTGTTAAAAGTTAATAGGTCTTTTTTTCCAGGAAAACCTAGTATATCCACTGATGCAGACCCTATCAAAAAATCTTATGATTAAATCAAAGCCAATTTTTTTCTTAATATAAAATTCTAGATACCCATGAACAATAACCTACCCGAAAGTTTCTTTTTTATATCAACAGGTGCAGCAACTGGCGCAATTTTCTCTACCACAGTCGGCAACATGGGATTAATAGGTAGTTTTGGAGGTATAAGGATCGACCTAACTCTCACTATCGGTGCTGGTGCAGTTGTCGGTGCAGCAACTTATGGTGCAGTCGAAGCTATGAAAAAATCAGATCCTACTGCTATTGGTTTTATTGGTATGGGTACTTACGGAGGAGTCGCCCTTTCTTCTACTCTTGGTGGTATGGGGTTGGGTGTTGTGGGAACTGCTTTTGGTATTGGAATGGGAACAATGGCAACTTTCGGTGGAATAGTCGGTCTTGGTATTTATGGATTTTTGCAAGCTATTAACTCATCCACACAAAACCAAATAGTTGATTCTTTTGCAACTTTTGAGCGGATGGAGAGCCAAATTTTAGCTCAAGTCTCTTGGCAAGAAACTTATAACCAAGCAATGATGGAATTAGATCCGGTCTTAGCTGAAATGGAGACAAAGCAAAAATTCACCGCTCTGGAAATAGAAGCAGAATTAGAAGAATTAAAGAAAAATATAGGTTGTCAAAATCAATCAAATTTTTCTTCCTCACCCTTAGATCCAGTCTTAGCTGAAATGAAGACAAAGCAAAAATTCACCACTCTGGAAATAGAAGCAGAATTAGAAGAATTAAAGAAAAATATAGGTTGCCAAAATCAATCAAATTTTTCTTCCCCACCCACAGAAAATTCTGACTTACAACCACAGGAAAAATTAACTTGGAAATGTAGAAAAGTTATCAAAGCACATACCGCCTCAATTAATGCTGTAGCTATTAGTGCTGATAGTCAAACTTTTGCCACAGCAAGTAGCGACTCCTCTGTTAGTCTCTGGAATATCAAAACAGGTAAACGTCTCTACACTTTTTTCGGATATTCACAGGAAGCGCAAACAGTCGCCCTCAATACTAAGACTCCCACACTCGTTAGCGGAGACTTCGACGGAAAAATCACCACATATAATATAGATACCAAAAAACATTGTCAGACTTTTTTCGCTTCCAACTCTCCCACCAGTCATGGAGACTCAGTGTTTGCAGTAGCTATCAGTAAAGACGGTAAAAATGTTGTTAGTGGGAGTGCTGACAAAACTATTAGACTGTGGGAACTAGAAACAGGAAAACTCAAACGTACTTTTAACGGTCATACCGATAAAATTTGGGCAGTTGCTTGGAGTCAGGATGGTAAAACTTTTGCCAGTGGGAGTGCTGACAAAACTATTCGTTTGTGGAATATCAACAGTTATCAACCCCCGCGTATTCTGCAACAACATTCTGGTTGGATAACATCTTTAGCTTTTCATCCCACTGAAAATATCCTCATTAGTAGTAGTACAGACTTTACCATCAAAATTTGGAACATCGAAACAGACTCCTTAATTTCTACTTTAGTTAGTCATACAGCACCAATATTTTCTCTTGCTATTAGTGACAATGGAGAAATGCTTGCTAGTGGTAGTCAAGATGGTACCGTGAAAATTTGGAGTTTACCTAGTGGAGAACTTTTGCAAACGTTCGCAGGTAGTTATCCGGTAGCTTTTTCTAACGATGGTTGTTTAGTGACTGGAGGTAACGGCAAAAATATTAAAATTTGGCATCAGGTGATATCGGATGGTACGGTATCTTTCTCTGGAGAATGGTGGGAAATATTGAATGTGATACCAAATGCAAATGCGGAAACAGTAAAATTAGCTTATCATCGTTTAGCTAGACAATATCATCCTGATATAAATAGGGATAAAGAAACTGTTTTGAAAATGCAAATTATTAATCAAGCTTATAGTCAGTTTTTGCTTCAAAAATCGGTATACTCTTAAATAATTTTCTTGCTTAAATCTTTTCATTATCAGCACTTAAAATAACATAATACGCCCATAGGTTATAATATTTGATTGTAGGGGTTTGGTTTCCAAATCCCTTATCGAGACCTTATATCAAATCCGTTTGATTGGACATAAAAAAAATATCCAATTTTCATAACTACTAAATCTTTTTCAAGAATTAAGTAGTAGGGTGCGTTAATGAAATGTAACGCACCTTACTTAATTACTACAAAAAAAAACTTTTAAATCTACCCAAACAATACTATTTTCAAATTAATATCCTTAACAAAAAATAGACTTTATGTATCAAATAACCATCAACTTTTTAACAAAATTATCTCACTAAAATATTCAATAAAACTTTAATATATATTATCCGTGCATCCTTGCCAAAATCCGTTCATACCTCCTTCCTTTTTCAAATTACCAATCTTCTCTTTTAGGTCTAGTTTCTGTTTCCCAATCATCATAATCATCTACTTTTTTACTAGGTTCAGGTTGATAATTTCTTGCCACTTCTTCCTCATAAAATTCTTCCTCAGTTTCAGCTTCTTCATCAGAGGAATAAATATTAGTCAAAGGTTCAACAATTTTAGTTATAGCATCTTTCACAAATGACTTAACAAACTCATCTTTTTTAACTAATTGAAATTGTCTTTGTACAACTTCTGTCATTCCACCATCTCCCCAATCTTGATTCTGACGAAAATATTCAATAAAACTCTTGCCAGCAATTCGAGTTAAATAAGCTGCACTTACTCCTTGAATAGCTTTTCCAATTAAAAAAGTTGCTACAGTTAATTGTAAAGCCGTATAAATTAATTTTATTGCCCCTTCAACAATACCTAAACCAGCAAGAGTTTTTGCTAATGACATTGCTAATTCTTGCCCTCTTTCCAAATTCAATTCGCAACCATAAACTTTGCCAATTTCTACTACCATTTGAGCATTAACTGCAGCAGTTGCCAACACATCGACCACTGGTAATGGCGTAACCGCAATCACTCCCGCACCGATCCACTGAAATCTTTCAACAACTTTATCTGCTTGTCGTCGTCTTTGAGTATCAATTAAACGTCTTGCTTCTTCACCCAAACGTTGAGATTGTAATAGAATATTATCTGCAATCAAATCTTCTCCCTCAGCCCGCAAAACAGCCGCCATACGTCTAATTAAAGGCATCGTATCAGGTTCTGGCAGATACATTTCTCCACTCTCAAGTCTAACTGATTGAGGATTAGCCGCGATCGCCACAATATCTATCTTACTAACAATTCCTAGCAATCTTTCCCTCAGTTTAACAACTATCGCTTCTTTATCTTCCTCAGTATAGAGGTCAGTTTTGTTAAAAACCACAAGCGATCTCTTACCAATTTCCGCCAAACTTATCAGAGCAGTATATTCTGAGTTTTGTAAATCATTATCAACTACAAACAATAATAGATTAGCCTCTGTAGCAAAAATTCGCGCCAGTTCTCCCCTTTCTGTACCTGCTATTCCTGCTTCTAAAATTCCTGGAGTATCAGTAATCAAAATTTCTTGCTCCAATCCTTGCATTTTCAGATGATAGGTTTCTCCAGCCTTCGTTGAACCCATAGGTGCTTCTACCTTCCCCACCATTCGACCTATAAGTGCATTTACCACAGAAGTTTTACCTGCCGAACCTGTACCAAAGACTACAACTTTTACATCACCTCGTGCTAAACTAGCTTCTATTTCTTGTGAACGACTTAATAATGCTTGTCTGGCCACTTCATCCTGAATTTGGATTACTTGTTGCTTAACTGCCTTAAGAGATTCCGATGCAGCCTCAGATTTAACAACTGGAACCTTGACCTTAACTTTTGCTCTTTGTCGCCGTTTACTTTTCGGAGTTGTATATAGTATCAGATAATAAACGAAGGCAAAAATAAAAATTCCAATCAGAATAACTAACAGTAGGACTAACAAGTTGGCCAAAACAGGAGGCGCATACCATGAAATTTGACTGTATAGCCATGATAGGGAACTAATCAGCCAAATTATGAGTAATAAAATGAGGCAGAGACCTAAAATCAGTGTTAACAGACGGGAAGTAGGCATTTAATCAAATCAACTCAAAAAAATCGTTAGTTTGGAAGTCTTTTAGCTTCAGCTAAGGAGAGATTAATATTTAATTTAGTCTGCTTAACTATCTCTGCTTTTGCAAGGTTTTATTGCCAAAGGTTGTTCTATCTAAAGTAGTTCAGATGGTTAGCTTCAGTTTGTGGATATTCTACACCTACTTGTTTTGATATTTTTTGTGAGTGTTAGATGAATAGCTCAACTCTCATTTTCCTAGCTATTTTTACTTTCCTTCCACCACCACAGGTTTTTAGTTTAGGCTTCTCGTTGGTTTGAGAGCTTTTCTGTTTAGCTTCAGTATTTTTATCTATATAATTATAGCATCAAGCAATTAGCATGAAGGACATTTCTGGTCAACCCCTATTTTTGTTGGCAAACTCATTTTTTGAGGCTATTTTTATTATTAAAACTAAATTTATTTCCTATACTGCTGAAAAAACTAAGTCCCTGAGTACCAAAAAACACCTGTAGAAAAGTCTCAAAATCAACAATTTAATCAAGAAAAAAGAAAGTCGGCTTTAAAAGTTACTTTCATTTACAGAAGTTTTGGAGTTAATGAGCTACAAAGTTTTTAGATTTTAGGCAACAGGCAGCAGAGAAAATAGATTAATTATAAACTGTACCTCAGCATCCTGACAATTGCTGTAATATTAGAAATTATGCAGAAACACTATATATAGAGTTCAAAAACTATAACGTTATAGATATGTAGGGTTTATAACTAAAAAATAGATAATTGATTAATATTAAACTCTACCTCAGCATCCTGACAATTGCTGTAAT
>NZ_JBNHEQ010000055.1:0-21316 GCF_050016015.1 Dapis hubbardiae BLCC-M172 | reverse complement strand
TTA
Organism: Dapis hubbardiae BLCC-M172; assembly: GCF_050016015.1. Lineage (NCBI taxonomy): Bacteria > Bacillati > Cyanobacteriota > Cyanophyceae > Oscillatoriales > Microcoleaceae > Dapis > Dapis hubbardiae. Next base: position 21,313 of record NZ_JBNHEQ010000055.1, on the reverse strand, counting down.
ACTTCTTTCTGGGGAGAAGTTGCGATCGCAACATTCATGCAACAAAGCCGTTCAATTGTATAAATTTTTGATATTCATCAATACAGTTAAATTGCTTTTGAAAAATGCTAATATTTGGCAGAGTTCCTTTTCGTAATCCAATATAGTCTTGGTAAATAGAAAATTCCCAATCTTTAGGATGCTTTACTAAGTCAGCTTTGACAGGATTAAGATGAATATATTGAAACAGATGTAATAGATATTCATCTCGATCAATATGGATAGCTTGAAATAGTGAACCTGTTCTTTGATAGCGGTTGTTAATTGCTTTTGTATAGGAAAGGGTAAATGCTTGCATCGCATTTGAGACATTATTGTTTTTTAGACATACCAATAAATGATAATGGTTGGGCATTAAACAATATGCAATAATATCGAAAGTCTCAGCAATTAAATACCTACGCATTTGACGTAAAAAATAAAGATAATTTTCACGTTCAAAGAATATATTTTGGCGATTATTTCCACGATTATAAATATGGTAATATTCGCCTGTTTTGAAGATAATTTCTCGATAAGGCATAGGCAGGTATTTCAACAATTAATAATTAATTATTACCTCTCCTTGAAAAGAAGAGGATTGACTCAAAGGAAAAACTTTTTCTTTTTTCCCTTTAAAAAGGGAGGCTTTAGACCACAATTTATCGGTAAAAAAGGTTTAAGCTTAAGAAACCGGGTTTATCTGAATGACTTGGGTTAAGTTTTCAGTATAACAATAAACCCGGTTTCTGGGTTTCTGGTTTTAGGTTTCTAGGACTACCTCCTACTCAAACGCCGATAAACTGTCACTAACCCATCCACATCCCCAACATTCCCTGGAAACAACACCACAGGTAACTCAGGAAACTGAGGATGGTCTGTAGGAGTTCGCACCATCGAACAACCTGCTAAAACCTGACCTAACAACCTGGCAGTAGTCAAAGCTAAACCTTTACTCACAGTATCATTAGAAGTAATTCCACCTTTACTGATTAAAAATCCAATATCCTCCGGCAAACCCCGAACAATATCCATTAATAATTCCGATACTGCCACACCAAACTCTAAACGCACCTGCACATTTTCAAAAGTCAACTCCTCGCGACTGGTATAAACCACAGGTGTTTTCCCTTCTGCATGAACAACATAAACTTTTTCCAGAATATTTTTGAGTAAAGTTGCTCTTTGCTCTGGAGAGTCTTCAACTAAATGAGACACATCCACTTCTACACCAACTACATCAGATTCCTGCAACAACCTTTCCAACTGTTGAGTAGACTTCTTAACGTGGGAACCCACAATAATTGCACCTGGTTTCCCACTCCTAACATATTGTCTCATCTCCTCCGCAGCTACAGGTTGAGGACCTAAAGCAGCCAGGGAAGTTAAAATACTGGCAGCACTGCGCAACAGAAACTTTTTACCTTGACTTGCTGCTGCCAATAGATCCTTGGCAAAACTATCTAAGTCCGCTTGAGTTTCTCCATCCACAACTCCACATTGGTTGCCAGTCAATTTTAGCAAACGTTCTAAACTGCCAGAACGAATGTTATCAAGGGTAAATCTTTCTACAGTTTCCGCTTTTATCTGACCTTTAGTTTTCTCCTCTACATAATCAGGCAAATAACTATAGGTGTAACCAAATACGGAATCTTTGGCAAATTCTGTTTCGTGAACTGGAGTTTCTACACCATTAACCATTAAATAGTGGATGCTCTCACGGGTGACTCTCCCTCCTTCAAAAAATGCTGGAACTAAGAAATGAGCATCAAACTGACCTAACTCTGATGCAATAACATCCGTTTCTATGGGGTAGTGACCCCGTAGAGTAGAGTCAGAACGACTGACAACCAGAAAATCTTGAATATTTGCTTGAGCGATCGCCTCTGTCAGATTTTGTGTGACTTCTCGCGTCACAGTTGCTGCTTGTTCGGGAGTCAGAGCGCGAGTATTAGAGAGGATAAAAAATATAGGAGATTCATCAAGTAATCCTAATTTTAGGGTTTCTACATCCCACTTAGTTAGGAGTAGGCAACTATGAACAGTTTGGGAACCTGTGGGATCGTCATCTATAACAATAATTTTGGGTTTGTTAGTAGTCATATTTTTGGTTAAATGGGAAATAGTAAATTTGGGAATATAGCAGTTTTCAACCTGGTGAGCTACATCTAAACGATACCTCTGAATCCCATTTTCACAGGGGTTTAGGGGGAATCTCTATAACTGTACCTCACTAACCTGGGAATTGCTATATTCTTATCTTCTAGTGAGTTAGTGCAACTGTCAACTATTTGTGTAATGATTGATTATAGCAGGGAACAGGGAACACTTAACTGGGAACACTTTTCCAACTGTTCCCTAGTCTAAGATTCATCATCAGTCTATGTCCTAATCGCCCTGGCTGTTGCTATATATCATCAGGAGTTAGGCAAAGAAACACGGTTTCTAGGGTAAATCATTGTTTTTGACAATAAATATTTAGGAAAAACCGGATTTGGTGGGTTTGCCTGCGTAAGTCCTAATACAAAAACTATAGATAATTAAAGATGAAATTTTCCAAAATGTTCGCGTCCCTGAGTTTGGGAGTAACCCTCGTCATTTCATCAGTATGGGTATCGTTCCCATCTAAAAAAGTTCAAGCGCAGTCAACTTCCCAACGTCCTTACGCCGTTTTTGTCAACGGCTATGGCAACTGCTGTGCTTGGGGTATGAACGATGTGCAAAAAGCTTTGCAAAATATGGGTGCTGAAATTCGCTATGTTCCTTGGGACAGTTTTAGAGACGGCGCTGGTCAACAAAGTTACCTCTCAAGTGACAAGCATTTTCTTAGAGAGGCACAAGACTTTATCAATAATCAACTGGACTCAAATCGACCGTTAATTTTAATCGGACATAGCTTCGGTGGGGATTCTTTACTCAGTCTTGCACCGAGAATAAAAAGAAGAATTCTTTTTTTAGGTGTTATCGATCCAATTGCGGCAGGGGGGTTCAGGAAACCCATTAAACATGGTAGAGTACCTCCAAATGTTGACTATTTCTTTAACAGGTGGCAAAGAAATCCACTTAATACAGATAACTTAGTGCCTTTTGATCGGCTTGTAGGTGGAGCGGTGCAGAATTGTCGCGCTCAAACTTGCGACCAACAACAACAGAATATTGCCAGAAGAGTAGATGGTTCCGCTATTAAAGTTGCTTGTAGCTCTTGGGATGTTGATTGTCCTGGATACGAACCCTGGCCAGGTGGTTCTAATGGTCAAAAAAAGAAGGGTCTTTATCATAACCTGATGCCGACGGATGCTTACATTCAACGACAAATTATTGATCGCATAACTCAATTGTTATAAATTGCAAGTTCATTAATGGATAATGGATAATGGATAATGGATAATGGATAATGGATAATGGATAATGGATAATTGATAATTACCTCTGGTTAAAACCGTTACGGAATTGAATATCGGGAAATATCATTTCTTTTTTTCCCCTATCCAAGGGGAGGCTTTAAACCAGAATTATTTAATTATTAATAATTAATCATTAATAATTGGGTAAGTTAAATCATAATTTGCAAAAAAAAACTCTATTTTGAAATAATTTCTCTACAAGAAACCAGGTTTATATTACTCGCCAGAATTAACTTTTATTTCTACTAATAAACCCAGTTTCTAGTTTGATAAGGTCAAAATTAAAAAAAACTTCTTCCTTTTACCAAAAAAAAAGGTCTAAAGCCTCCCCTTTTAAGGGGATAAAAAAGAGAACATTCGTTATATCAAGCCTCTGGGTTTCCTACGGAATGCTGCGCAAACAGCCAGAGGTGCTGATAACTGTTAACGCAGTTCCTCCGATAGGAGGCTAACTGATAACTGAAATGACCTTCCTTTCACTAAAGTCTAATTATTCAACTAGACTGAAATGACTTTTGTAATTTGAAATTCATCTGTGGTTGACCAACGTTATAAGTTAAAGCATAACTATTAGCTAATATCCAAAACCATAAACCAGGATAACGAGGTTCTAACCAAGGTTGAATCCAACGGGCAAAACTAGGCAACCATCCTAATAACCAACTTACCAAACTAAACAAGGTAAAATTGATGTAACTTATCGTCCAAAGTAATATTTCCTGGAAATTAATAAAATCGAGAATCCATAATAAAAGATAAGGATTTATTCTGGCTGCTTTAAGAGCTAATTTTGTAAATATCCACCAATCAGCTCTATCTTTAATAAAAGTTTCTGCTACTTCTGGAGGTGACTCTGCTAATAATCCAAAAAATGTATTCAAAATAGAATTAATTTTTTGGGGAGGTAAAAACTTACCTGTAGGTACCATCATACCTTTAGAAAATAACCAAGTAATCGCAATATTGCCTTGATAAGCACGAATTTTATTTAAGTTTTCAGCGCTGAGTAAATCATATTTTAAAGCAGTATCTAAAAGTTCAGTTAAACGAGGTAAATTTCTCACCAAAGAACCAAAACCAGTAAATACTAAAGGAGACTGAAGAGAGGCAGCATCTCCAATACAAACTAGACGGTCAAAAGCAACTTGGCGATCGCTACCTTTAATACTAAAATGACCGGGAATATAACCGAAAGTTGGCTTTTTCCATACTAATTTATCCATATCGCAGCGTCGATATTCTGGTAAAATGGAGAAAAAATCTTCATACATTTCTAACAGAGAACCTGGATTTTCTGGATGAACTTGATGATAATGAAATAGATAAAATGTTAACTCATTATCAGCACCGGGAAACAATTCCCAAATTAATTGTCTACCGCGAGAAATATCTCCATGACTATTTAGAACATCTCCATAATTTGAATCCCAAACACCAGGTTCAAATCCACCATCAATTACTGCTCCGACTGTCGGACAAACACTATCAAAAGCACGTTTACCATTTAATTGCCAAGCAATAGGAGAAGCTGTACCCATCGCATCTACTAACAAACGCCCACAGAAAATTTGTTCAGTTTTGGTAGATAGCTTTTGAGTGTAAATTACAACTTTTTCTGGTTCTATGTCAGCTTTAATAAATTCTGTTTCATCGACAATTTTTCCTCCAGCTTCTTGTAGTTTTTTTCCACATAAACTTAGTAATTTTTCTGAATCTAATGCCAGATTTAAAACTGTGGGAGTATGGAGAATTTTTGCTTTACAAAAGTCAGGGTTATTAGCATCAAAAAATTTGTTAAATCCATCTTTATATTCTCTGGCAATTAAATTTTCTACTTCTACATTAGTAAATAAACCTAAGTCAATTAAACCCTGAATTTCAGAGCGGGAAATATTCCATTCTCGATTCATTTTACCGAAAGGCAAACGTTCTAATAATAATACTTTATATCCGAGTTTTGCCATGATTGCTGAATGAATACTTCCCAGAGCGCCACCAACATAAATTAAGTCATATTCTACTGAATTATTATTTGTTCCAGACTCTTTTTTCCAAAGTACCTGTTTGGGTTTTTGAGGATTTTTAACTGATTCTCGCCAACGTTTTTCCCACCAATATAAACGGTTGAGGTCATACTCGCCTCTAGGCATTTTTTGAAAGTATTTGACTGTCAGAGGATAATCAGATTCTAATGCTGTAAAAATTGACTGATTTGATAGATCGATAGTGGGAGATTCTGGATAATTTAGAGGAAATTCTTTTCGTAAATTAGTAGTTAAATTTGAGGTAAATTTTTGTTGTATTGAAGATATATTTCCTTGTGCAAATACTTTTAGATAGGTAGTGCGTTGTAATGACCATACAAATACAGATATTTCCTTAGTAGGGTCTTCAGAAAATTTGACAATAAAACCATCTGGAGTTATAAATTTTTCGCCGAAACCAGGTTTAAATTGAGATTGTAACCATTGGCAAACAGTTTTTGTATCTGGTGTTGGTACTTCTAGGTAGAGGATTTGTTTCATCTAGTTCTATCCAGGGAATTAACTTTTTGGTTTAAATTGATAAATCAGGACTTACGCAAAGGCACTATATATAGAGTCTTGATCAGTTACGCTAGCGCTAACACACCCTACCAATAGCGTTAATAAGTAAGTCCTATAAATATCAAAAATATTATTTTAACAGTTTATGGGAAAAACTTCTAATACCAGGCTACCTTTGGAGATTATCGTTGCCCTTGCCACCCTTGAGTGTATCGTTTCCTCCTGCACCCCTGAGTGTATTCTCCCCTGTTTTTCCTTCGAGAAAATTATTATCTGTACTACTATCAATTTTATTGCCAGTAGTAACTTTATCAATGAGGTAGAGACCTGCATCCCAAGTTGAATCAGTGTGATATAATATAGTTAGGACTTACGCACTGTGGTACCAGGTTTCTAGGATAAATCGTTGTTTTGAGCAATAGAAGTCTACGAGAAACCTGGTTTCTGGGTTCGCATGGCTTTAGTCCTGATAGTTATAAAATATTTTTGGTTTAATATTTTAATATTTAGTGGTACTTAAACATTTTCTGGCCATAAAAATGGGTCAAAGCTACTCTAGACAAGGGAATTACGTCGATGTCCTCAAAATGGCTATAACCCTTGAAGACCTCGCCCTTAAGGGCGGGGTTTAAAGGATTTATACTTTTTGACGTAAAAGCCTTTGACCGTATGTATTTGATCCTTTTTTATTCCTCTATTTTGTTTAAGTCCCATTAGTAAATGAACAAGATTAATAGAAGATATAGGCTTTGTTGCATAAATAGAGCAAATAGGGTAGAAATAACAGTGCGTGGTGCAACAGATCTAAACCAATATAGAATAGATACTCGTGAAGTCCAAGTCCAAATCTAAGTACCTCCTCAGCAACTGATCTGAATACGACGCCTCCCTAAGACAGAGAGGGAGCCTCACATTTCGGCTGAATGATGAAGTAATAGAGCAGTGGGTAAACCAAGAAAGAACTGGACGTAGGGGAGGATCAAATACCTATAGTGACACGGCCATTGAATTTATGGTAACTATACAATCGTTGTTTGGTCTGGCCGGACGCCAGACCGAAGGTTTTGTGGAATCTATATTTCAATTGATGGACTTAGATTTACCGATACCAGACCATAGCACTGTATCCCGTCGATTACAGAAACTGAGTGTTCAACTGCCAGTAATACCAAGTAATGAAGCAATTCACCTGGTAGTAGATTCTACAGGGGTGAAAGTTTACGGGGAAGGGGAATGGAAAACTAGAGTTCATGGTGTCAGTAAACGGCGTACATGGCGTAAATTACATCTAGGGGTTCCGGAGGCCACAGGAGAGATTGTCAGTGGGGTAGTAAGTACCAATGATGTGAGCGATGACCAAGTATTTTCTGACCTATTAGATGGAGTAGATGGGTGCGTAGTTCAAGTATCAGGAGATGGAGCATATGATAAGTATAAGTGTTATCAGAAAGCCAGACAACAAGGAGTAAAAGCAACTATTCCACCCAGGAAAAATGCAGTAATAGGTCAGCATGGCAACTGTAAAAGCCCACCTCATCCTAGAGATGAAAACCTCAGAAGAATAAGAATTGTAGGACGTAAGAAATGGAAACGTGAATGTGGTTATCACGCCAGGCTCGTTATCAGAAACTACAATGTTCAGGCTCAAAGCCCTCTGTGGAGGGAAGTTACGACGACGAAAATTTGATAATCAGGCAGTGGAGTTGTTTATACAATGTTCCATACTCAATGTGATGATTCAAAATGGTAAACCCCAGAGCTACAAAGTAGAAATCTAGTTAACTTCCTATAAGGAAGTTTTTGGCGTTGGCGGAGCCTAGCGGCAGCTATATCGCTACTTTCATGCAACAAAGCCGAAGATATATACCAGTTTAATCCCGAATTATTCGGTATATCCCCCAGATAAACAACAAGAATGGACTCTGAACATAAATTGATAAAAAGCCAACAAGTACAACTAGCAGACATAGAAACCGCTCTGTTATCAGTCCCCGGAGTAGAACAAGCTTATGTACTGCCTGATCAAACTTTATTAGTAGCTTATGTTGTAGTTACTGGAGTATGGAACCCCCAACAATTACACTCCCAAATACAACAGCATTTACCCCCAGACATGATTTCGGTAGCTCTTGTTCCCGTGTCAAGTTTACCTTTAACTCATCAAGGAAAAGTAGACGAAGTAGCATTAGGGCGTTTTCCAGTAATTGACGAAGATTTAGTACAACGATGGGAGACAGAACTCAAAGCAGTACCAGAAATAGAAAAAGTAGCAGTGGTAGTGCAACAGAAAACACTAAAATTGCCACCATTGCATCTATCAGACTTGCTGCCATCAGAACAAATAACACTTCCTAATAATGCTGCAACTCCTGTAGAAGAAAAGTCAGTTCCTACAACAGAATTACAAATCCAATCAACATCAGAAAAGCTAGCTATCAGTGAAGGAGAACCAATAAAGTGGTTGCAAAATGCACCAACTACTTTAGCACAAGCATTAGAACGAACAGCTCAACAACACGGGGATACAAGTCTGATATATATTCAGTCAGATGGAGAAGCGATCGCTCAAACCTATAGTGAGTTGTGGGTAGAAGCTCAAAGAATATTAGGTGGGTTGAGACAGTTAGGATTGAAACCTCAAGATAAAGTAATCTTTCAGTTAGAATCAAATCAAGATTTTATCAGTGCATTTTGGGGTTGTTTGTTGGGAGGGTTTGTACCTGTACCAGTATCAGTACCCCCTAGTTATGACCAATCTCATAGTAGTCTGACCAAACTGGAAAATACTTGGCAAATGTTAGGACAACCTTTGATACTCACAGATAGGAAATATTAGTATCATCTGTGCGTGGGTGGTCGCAACGTCTGAATTTAGGTAGGTCTGTGGTTGAAACTTTGGAACAGTTACGAGGTTTTGCACCAGATACAAATATTTATAAAAGTCAACCACAAGACCTAGCAGTTTTGCTGTTAACTTCTGGCAGCACTGGGATACCTAAAGCAGTAATGCAGGAAAACAGCAAGTTATTGAGTATGTCTGCTGGTACAATTGCTATGAACCAATTTTCTAGTCAAGATGTTACCTTGAATTGGATGCCGATGGATCATGTGGGAGCATTGGTATTTTTGAGTATTATGGCAGTTGATTTAGGATGTCAGCAGATTCATGTACCGACACAATTGATACTGCAAAGTCCACTCAAGTGGTTAGATTTAATTGACTGTTATCAAGCAACAATTAGTTGGGCACCAAATTTTGCATTTACTCTGATTGGCGATCGCGCAGAAGAGGTTAAACAACGACACTGGAATTTGTCTTCCATGAGATTTTTAGTAAATGCAGGAGAAGCAATAGTTACTAAAACTGCTAGAAACTTTCTCAAACTTTTAAGTTATTATGGTTTATCGACTAAAGCTATTCATCCAGCTTTCGGAATGTGCGAGACTTGTTCGGGAATTACATGGTCTAATAGTTTTTCTCTGGAATCTTCATCTGATGAAGATAAGTTTGTTGAACTTGGTCTACCAATTGCGGGTGCTTGTTTAAGAATTGTTGATGCAAATCAAGAAGTAGTTGGAGAAGGAGCTATTGGGTCTTTACAAGTAAAAGGAGCATCAGTTACATTAGGTTACTATCAAAATTCAACGGCAAATCAAGAAGCTTTTACAGCAGATGGTTGGTTTAACACAGGAGATTTAGGGTTTCTGAAAAACGGGTGTTTAACAATTACTGGAAGACAAAAAGACGTAATTATTATCAACGGTTTAAACTACTACAGCCATGAAATAGAATCAGCAGTAGAAGAATTACCAGAAATAGAAGTTTCTTATACCGCAGCTTGTGCTGTGCGAGAAGCGAATAATAATACCGATAAATTAGCGCTATTTTTTAATACAGAAGCAACTGAAGATACAGAGCTATTAGGTTTATTAAAAACTATTAGAGAACAGGTAGTTAACCGAATGGGAATTAATCCAGATTATTTAATTCCTCTAGACAAAGACTTAATTCCCAAAACTTCTATTGGTAAGATTCAACGAACTCAACTCAGTCAAAAATTTGCCACAGGAGAATTCAAAGAAATTTTAAAGCGGGTAGATTTAATTACCGAAAATAACAACACAATTCCTGATTGGTTTTATCAAAAAATATGGGGACGAAAACAAGAAAATTATCAACCACAAAAATTAGCAAAAATCGGAGTAATTTTAGTATTTTTAGATGAATTAGGATTAGGTCAACAGTTTTGCCAAAAGTTAGAAAAAAATTCTCACCCTTATGTGGAAATAGAATTAGGAGAAACTTTTCAAAAAGTTAGTAATAATCACTATATAATTGCTCCATATATTCAAGAAAATTATCAAAAATTGTACGAATCTTTAGCAGCAGAAAATATCAAAATTGGAGCAATTATTCACCTGTGGCATTATGATAAATATACTGGAAAAATTACTGACACAGAAATTATAGAAACAGCACAACAAACAGGTATTTACAGTCTCTTATTCCTGCTACAAACTTTCGGTAATCAAAACCAAAATTATCCACTCCGACTGTTGTATGTTGCCAATAATAGTCAGTCTCTAAATCCCCAAGAAGCAATTTCCTATCAAAAAGCAACAGTACCAGGTTTACTAAAAACTATTCCCCAGGAAAACCCCCAGTGGCAATGTCGGCATCTAGACTTACCACAAAACTCATTAGAAGTCAATAGCGATCGCATCCTTAAGGAATTAACTATTGATGCTAAAGATTCAGAAGTAGCTTATCGAGATGGAGAACGTTGGGTATCAGGTCTGGAGAAAATTGACCTACCTTCAAAACCATTACAACCGTTACCATTCAAAACAGGAGGAACTTACCTTATTAGTGGCGGTTTAGGAGGAATAGGGATAGAAATTGCTGGGTATCTCCTGGAGCATTATCAGGCAAAACTATTGTTGTTAGGTCGTACCGCTCTACCAGATAGTAACAGTTGGAAAATTTATTTACAGCAAGGAGGTAAACTAGCGGAGAAAATCAAAGCTTACCAACAATTACAAAAATTAGGTGGTGAAGTGATTTACCAAGGGGTGGATATTGCCAATCAAAAAGCAGTGCAGGAGGTAGTACAGCAAACTTTGTCTGGATGGCAGGTTTCACAACTGGATGGAGTGATTCATTTGGCAGGGTTGATGCAGGAGCGTTTGCTGAGGGAGGAAACACCAGAAAGTTTAGCTGAGGTGTTACGGCCTAAATTATTAGGAACTTGGGTATTACATCAATTGCCAGAATTGCAACCAAAGAGTTTGTTTATCAACTTTTCCTCTATTAATGGTTTCTTTGGTGGCACAACGGTGGGAGCTTATGCAGCAGCTAATAGTTTCTTGGATGCTTTCTGTTACTATCAACGCGATCGGGGTCAGTTACAGAGCTATTGTTTAGCTTGGAGTATGTGGGATGAAATGGGGATGAGTCGGGGTTATCAGATGAAGCAGTTAACTCAAGCTAAGGGATATTTAGCTGTGGGATTATCTCAAGGTATGTCTTCGCTGTTAGCTGGTTTATGCTACGACCAACCATACTTAATGGTGGGTTTGGATGGTAGTAATCTTAATATCCGCAGGTTTACCACTGTATCGGATACTCTGCAACAATTAACAGCTTATTTTACTACTAACGATCAGGGTAAACCCAATGTGAGTGTTCTGGAGCGTCAGGTACAGGATGCGGTGGGTAAACCTAGTAGTTGTGCTGTAGTGGAGTTGGCAGAAATACCTTTAACTAAGGAAGGGGAAATTGATATAGATTTACTTCGAGAGAGTAATTTGGGTCGCTCTACTACTGAAAGGGTAAAACCTAGAAATGAGATGGAGCGCCAAATTGCTCAAATTTGGCAGGAAGTATTAGGGGTATCGCAGGTAGGAGTTTATGATAATTTCTTTGAATTGGGAGGTAATTCTCTGTTGGCAACTCTGGTTATTTCTCGTTTGCGACAGACTTTTGAGAAGGAACTCAACTTAAAGCTTTTATTTGAGTATCCGACTATTACTGGTATAGCTCAAAACCTGGAAGTGCTGCGTCAAGTTGCTCAAAATCAGACTACATTAACTTCTGAAACAGAAGAAGAAGAAAAGGAGAGGTTTTTGTTATAGACATCCCCAAAAATTCAAAATAAAATCAATTATCATATATAAATTATAAATTATTCCCCTCCCAGGAGGGGTTAGGGGTGGGTTCCCTATTCCCTATTCCCTATTCCTTATTCCCTATTTTATGGAGATGTCTTATGAAAATAGTTGAGTTTATATCTTATTTACAAAATCTAGGTATCAAACTTTGGATAGAAAAAGAGCAACTAGGATGTGATGCTCCAAAGGGAGTAATAACACCAGAGTTGAAACAGAATTTAATAGATCGTAAAACAGAAATTATAGAGTTTTTGCGTCAGGGGTACAAAACTCAAGAACAGTTTATTAAACCAGTTTCTAGAGATGGCAAATTACCTTTGTCCTTTGCTCAGGAAAGACTATGGTTTTTGAATCAGTTGTTCCCTAATAATCCCACTTATAATTTACCAATTGTTCTGACTATAGACGGTACTTTAAATGTTCTCGCCTTGGAGCAAAGTCTGAACGCAATTATCCAACGCCATGAAACTTTGCGGACTACCTTTTCTGATATCGATGGAAAACCTGTACAGATAGTTACTCCAGCAACCGACGTGAAACTGCCAGTGGTAGACTTGCAAAATAACTACTCGTCCCAGGAACAGTCAGAAAAAGTTCAACAGCTAGTCAGACAGGAAGCAATGGCACTGTTTGACCTAGCTAAGGGACCGATGTTACGAGTTACTTTGTTGCGACTTAACCCAGAACGTTATATGTTGCTGATAACAATGCACCATATTATTTGCGATCTCTGGTCTTTAGGGATTTTAGTTAAAGAGCTATCTAGTTTCTATGCAGCTTTTTCTCAGGGAAAAACCTCTGTTTTACCAGAACTACCTATCCAGTATGCAGACTTTGCTTATTGGCAACGAGAATGGTTTGCTGGAGAAGTGCTGGAAAAACAATTGAATTACTGGAAAAAACAACTGACTGGAGTTTCCCCAGTTCTGAAACTTCCTACAGACTACCCCCATCCTGCTAAACCTACATTTAAAGGTGGGAGCAAGTCTTTTCAAATAAATCTAGATTTGACTAAAAAACTAAGACAGTTAAGCAAAGAGTCAGAAAGTACATTATTTATGACTCTGTTATCTGCATTTTTTGTTTTATTATCCCGTTACAGCGGTCAATTAGATTTAGTAGTAGGTTCTCTATTGCCAATCGCAATCAAGGGGAAATTGAATCATTGATTGGTATGTTTGTCAATACTCTTGTGTTACGAGCTGACTTGTCAGATAATCCCACCTTCCAAGAATTATTAAATCAAGTCAGAGAAACTACGTTAGAAGCTTACGCTCACCAGGATTTCCCATTTGAGAAGCTAGTAGAGCAGCTCAAGATAGAGAGAAATTTAAGTCATAACCCTTTAGTACAGGTGGCGATCTCTCTCCAAAATACTAAAATGGAACCTTGGAGTTTACCCGGTTTAAGGGTAAGTCAAAGGTTGGATTCTGATTTCACCAGATTCGATTTGGAAGTTCATTTGATGGAAGTTTCATCAGGTTTGGAAGTTTCTTGTAACTATAGCAGAGATATTTTTGAGCCAGACACAATAGACCGGATGATGAGGCATTTCCAGGTTTTGTTAGAAGCAGTGGTAACTCATCCAGAACAAAGAGTATTGCAATTACCATTAATGACAGAGCCAGAGCTAAAGCAAATACTGGTAGAGTGGAACAATACCATAACAGATTACCCCACAGACAAATGTATCCATCAATTATTTGAGGAACAAGTAGAAAAAACTCCAGATGCAGTCGCAGTCATATTTGAAGGAAAAGAATTAACATATCAACAGTTAAATTGTCAAGCTAATCAATTAGCTCACTACTTGCAAAGTTTGGGTGTCAAACCAGAAGTATTAGTGGGTATTTGTGTAGAGCGTTCAGTAGAAATGGTAATTGGTTTGTTAGGTATCCTCAAAGCAGGTGGAGCTTATGTACCATTAGACCCCAGTTATCCAGCAGCACGTTTGAGTTATATCTTGGAAGATGCGGCAGTACCAATATTAGTGACAACTAAATCGGTTTTATCAGATTTGCCACAACATTCAGCTCAAGTAGTTTGTTTGGATAGTGATTTAGAAACACTCCGTTCATCTCAAGAAAATACAGTTAACGAAGTCAGAAGTCAGAACTCAGAAGTCAGAAGTTGTTTTGGTAACGGGGATTTGAGCAGCTCTCCAAAAACGTTTCACCGATCAATGCGGGGTTTTAGACCTAATTATTTTGATAATCCTGCTATTGGAGTAACTCCTGAAAATTTGGCTTATGTAATTTATACTTCAGGTTCAACAGGACAACCAAAGGGAGTATTAATTTCCCATCAAAATGTCACCCGCTTATTCAAAACAACTGAAGCAATTTACAATTTTAATGCTCACGACTGCTCGACATTATTCCATTCCTACGCTTTTGATTTCTCTGTGTGGGAACTGTGGAGCGCTCTGCTGTATGGTGGTCGCCTTGTAATTGTGCCGTACTGGGTTAGTCGTTCTCCCAAAGAATTTTACGATCTGTTAGTCCAACATCAGGTTACTGTCCTGAGTCAAACTCCATCTGCATTCGCTCAACTAATTGAAGTCGATCGAGACTATAGTGTTGATGCTCTCAAACTACGATATATCATCTTCGGGGGGGAAGCTCTACAGATAAAAACTCTTGCTCCATGGTTTGAGTGTCATGGCGATCGATTCCCTCAGTTAATCAATATGTATGGTATCACCGAAACAACAGTCCATGTCACATACCAAATCTTGAGCAGAGAGAGCATAGAACAGGTTAGTAGTCCAATTGGAAAAGCTTTAGGCGATTTGAAAATTTATATCCTCGATCGTTATTTACAACCAGTACCCATAGGAGTAACAGGAGAGCTTCACATTGGTGGCGCAGGTTTAGCACGAGGATATCTAAACAGACCAGAATTAACAGCAGAAAGATTCATACCTAACCCTTTTGAGGGTGACAACTCGAAACTATATAAGACGGGAGACTTAGGTAGATATTTACCCGATGGCAATATAGAATATATCGGTCGCATCGACAACCAGGTAAAAGTGCGAGGATACCGTATTGAAACTGGGGAAATAGAATCGACTCTCACTCAACATCCTAGTGTTAAACAAGCAGTAGTATTAGCAACAGAAGATAACTCTGGTAATAAAAGTCTAGTCGCTTATCTAGTGCTAGAAAGTGAAACTCCAGAAGTATCGCAGACAGAAGAAATAGGGAAATTGAAACAGTATCTGAAAGAGCGTTTGCCGGAATATATGATACCGAGCGGGTTTGTAGTGTTGCCACAACTGCCACTGACTCCTAACGGTAAAGTAGATCGTAAGGCATTACCTATACCGGATAATATCAGTAGTGTATCAACGGAGTATGTAGCTCCTGAAACGGAGACACAGAAATTATTAGCAGAGATTTGGCAAGAAGTTTTAGGAATAGAAAAGGTGGGAATATATGATAATTTCTTTGATTTGGGGGGTCATTCTCTAACCGCAGTCAAATTAGTTTCTCAGATATGCAGAAATTTCAACATTAGTCTCTCAGTCAAAACTTTATTTTTACAGCCAATAATTGCTGAGTTAAGTAATATCATCACAGAATTACTAAACAATAAAAGTGTCTCTCAACAGCAAAGTTCTCAATCAATTAAAAATGACGTTCAGGAAACATTAAAGGATAAATTTGTACAAACTAAAAATTCCGAGTATGTACAATTTGAATCTCGCTCTTTATTATCTTTATTTGCTGTCGGTAAAATTCCTCCTGTCGATGCTGTAGCTTTAGGTTATTTAGGAGAATATGATGCAGAAATATTTGATTATAGTCGAGAAAATATTATTGAAAATATCTTTGGCAATCTTCCTTTTTGGGTAATTATCAAACAGACTAATTGGGGTCGAATTGCAATAATAATTTTGCCTCGATTTATTTCTGATTTATATAACAATCAAGATGATACAGTACAGGTAATTATTGAAGCATTAGAAATGGCTAGAATAATTGGTGCTAAATTTGTTTCTTTGACTGGCTTAATTCCTTCTGCTACTGATTATGGTTTGGCAATTAACAAGGCAATTGCTAATCGTCAGGATTTGCCAAAAATCACGACTGGACATAGAACAACTGGTGCTGCTGTTGTACTTACTATTAAGAAAATATGTGAGCAAGGTGGTCGAGATTTAAGTATAGAAAAAGTAGGATTTATTGGCTTAGGTTCTGTGGGAATGAATGTGCTGCCGTTAATGTTGAAATGCTTACCGCATCCTCAAGAAATTACTCTTTGTGATATTTATAGTAAGTGGGAATTTTTGGAGAATATTCAACAAGATTTAGTACAAAAATTTGGTTTTAAAGGTCAGATAAATTTGGCATTATCAAAGACAATAGTTCCCGAACAAATTTACGAATCTACTTTAATTGTGGGAGCTACAAATGTTCCAGATGTATTAGATATTATGCAGGTTAAACCTGGTACATTAATTGTTGATGATTCTGGTCCTCATTGTTTTTCAGTAGAGCAAGCTATTCAGCGTTTTCAGGAACGGGAAGATATTTTGTTTAGTGAGGGTGGAATGTTGCGATCGCCATTTCCGATAAAAACCACAGTCTATTTACCACCCTCTGTAGAAAAGATAATGAATAATGCTCAAAAGGCAGCCGTTTTTAATTCAAATCCTTTTAATATCATGGGTTGTGTTTTTTCTAGTTTACTCTCATCTCAGTTTGAGCAACTGGAACCTACTGTAGGAATTTGCGATGGAGAACAGTCTGAATTACATTACCAAATTTTGCAAGAATTAAAATTTGAAGCAGGGGATCTACATTGTGAACATTATGTACTCCCAGCAAAATCAATTGCCAATTTTAGACAGCGTTTTGGCAAAGATTTGTAACCCACATTTTGTACTTCAAATGTAGTATAAAATAGCATAAGGAACTGGAGTTTAGAGCAGGACAAACGCATCTAATTTTTTTGACTCTCTGACAAAGAAGGTAATTTCAAATGGAGAGTATGCCAATGTACTATAGCAGACTATTGGTAAAATAAATTACAGCGCTTTTCACATTGCTCAACCACATAGTCATAACCAAAACCCAGTAGGGACGTTCGATTATTGGTTCCCCTGACTCCTGACTCTTAATCTTACTGATAAGACTTTTTCAGGAAACCCTAATTAATCAAAAAAACCACCCACAATAGTTGGTTGCCCCTTCGTAAACCTCTCAGGACTAGACTGCTTAACTCAAACGGGTCTCCTACCTATAACGGGAAAAGCTTCCAGGAAGCCAAACCGTTGCCAAGTATAGGTAGGATGACCCGAAAAGTCAAAAGCAGGCTAGTGATGCGTGTGCGGACTCAACACAAGGACGGCGATCCACCGCCCAAATTGCAAGGCTGTTGACCAACTATTAAACTGTGGGTGGTTTTGGTATTATAACATACTTTTCCTAATTTTGATTAGGAGCGATCGCTTTCAAGAATTAAGTGGGAATAAAAAAGAAAATTCAAAAATATATAGCACTATGCAAATAGGTTTTTGTTTTCTTTAATAGTGGACTGATAAATATTTAATGGTGCCTGGCGACGGATTGTCAAATCTTTTTCACAGTATAAATTTTAGCAGTCTAACACATCCTATTAGACTGACACAGCTAAAACTGTGTATTAGGGAGTAGAGAAGAAAGATTGTTTTTGGGTTTCGTCCCTCAACCCAACCTACACTCATTACACCATTGAATATGTGTTAGTCTAATTTGCGCTGAAACAGTCCACTCCCTGACTCCCTCACTCCCCTACTCCCCTACTCCCCTACTCCCCTACTCCAGACTCTGACGTGTCTGCTGCATTCGCAAGGCCAAAATATGCTCGCAAGGTCCCTGATACAATTTATTTTGCTGATACCAATTACAATTACACTGCGCCTCAATTATCCGTTCATCGCGATCGACATTTAAAGAAGGATAAAAAACTCTTCCCCTATCCCTCACACTTCCTTCAATGCTCAAAACCCCATCAATATCATTAACATAATTTACCTCAACAAGATTTTCCTGCAAAAATCTAGTAGCACTTTCTTCCCTAGCATTTGCAAACCTTAACCTCTCCATTGGTAGAAGTTCACGACTTAATTCTCGGACTCGATAAACCTGTTTATTCAAATCATAAATTACTCTTCCAGCTTGAGTATAAGCACCCAAAGCACCCAACACAGAAGTACGACTTAAATTAAGTCTTTTTGCCAAACTATCAGCAGTTTCAAACCAGTTTTCTCGTAACCCATTAAATATTATTTTCTGAGTCCATTCATCCACATCAGCGCGGGGTGCCATTAAATCAAAATTACCAGCTTGTGCCCAATCATTTGCCGTCCATCCTGATAATCCTAAAGTAAAAGACATATCTCCTAAATCTGCTACATAAAAAGACGGCATTCCTGTGCCTAATAAATGAACAGTAAATTTATTAGCAATAGGAATTAAACGTTCTAAAATATGTAGTCTTCTTCGCCCCCAAGTTCGGATTTGTTGAGGGGTATTTCCGGTGTAAATTGAACGGTGACAAATTATTTCCAAATTCCAAGGTTCAAATACTATTTCTATTGGTTCTCCTGGTTCTAAAAAGTAGCGAATACTGCGGGGTCCCTGTTTTTCTTTGTGGCGACGCAAAACCAAACACATATTATAAATATCCATTGGGTGAAGGTCGAATTTTGTCGCAGGTAATGACATAGCTGAACTGACTTGTAAAAATCCTCTTACCCAACTATCGGGGAGGTCTATTTTTACTTCTTTGAAAGTTTCTTCGTTGGTAGTTTTAACTTCAAAACCGGAAGGGTCTACTTGAAGTTCTGTTGTTTTATAACTACGAATTTTTTGGAATTCTTGATAGAGGGCAGCGGAATAGTCAATGTTAGTAGTTCCGCAGGCAAAATCATTGATATTTTTGAATACTTCATAACTCGCTCCAAGTCTTCCGTAAGTTGATTCGTCAACGCTAAAACATTCAAAGAAAATTTCATCGGGATGAACAGTTATTACTGGGTCTAAAACGTACCAAGCATCATAATCAACTTTATAAAGATATTGAAATAATTTTTGTTGAGCTTGGTAAAAAGGTTTTAAACGTTGGTGACGGTTTTTATTTAGTTGGTTTAATTCTGTGCTAATTTCTGTTATTTTTTTAGCTACTTCTTGACGTTGAGCCGCGATGTTTTCCCAGTCTATTTCATCTTCTTGTTGGGCACGCCATTCTTTATAGGCAGTTTTGTCTTTTGGTTTGTATCGGAGGTCAGAAACTACCACGTCATGTAAAGCACTTATAGCTTCACGAAATGCGACATTTTTTCCTAGTTCGCCGATAAAATAAGTAGGTTCTCTTTTAGTGTCTGGAGAGAATGACATTTGGGTATTTTTGCCATTGTCAGTGACACCTGTATTGCCTTTATAAGAGTAATTAAATTCCATAATTTTTTTTGTAACAGGACTTACGCAAGGACGCTATATATAGCGTTACTAATTTAGGCGATCGCTTAAAAATTTATAGCGATATAGCTGCCGCTAGGCTCCGCCAACGCCTCAAGGCAAGTACCATTGTTAAAACAAGGTTAAAAAACACCTAGAAAATAAAAATAGCCTTGAATTTTATTGTGGGCTTTTTCAATTCTTTCCTCAGATAATCTGAGAGTAATTCATGCTTGATCTTATAGATAGTTTTTCCTAGTTTTACTGCCAATCTTTTTAAAAAATTCCAGACTAACATAGCACAGGCTATATGGTTTTTCTGAATTTGACTGAGACGACATTGACAAAACTCTATACCTGTTAGTTGCTTAATTTCCCTGTGAAACTCTTCGATTTTCCACCTAGTTTGAGACTCAAATTCTACAGCATCTACTGAAGATTGACCTAAGTCATTAGTTGCAATATATTCTGTCCTGTTGGTAGAAACAGTTGCCCAAAATAGTTTGACTTTCTTATCTCTGGGAAAACCTTTAATTTTAATTATTTTACCTGATATTTTTTCTGATTCATTCCAACTTAATTCTCCAATATTTTTATATTTATCTACACCTCCAGTATCATCTACTAGACGATTTATTTTTAAAGGGCAGTAATAAATTTTTCCTAAGTTATCTACTAATCCCATTAATCTTTGTGTGGCATACCAACTCTCCATTAACACTGTTTTAAATGCTAATTTCTTTTTTTTTAGCACATTTAATATCATTTCTTCAACATGATCTATCTTAGTTTTTTTGTCACTATCTGGGTCATAAATTCGATAATCTATTATCCAAAATTGCTCGATTTTTGGATTAAAATATATACAATTTACTACCCCTATACCACAAATTACTTTATGCTCATTACCGCTGTACTGCCGCCGAACTAACTCAATTTTATTGCCATGTTCCTTGTTGATAACTGTATCATCAAAGATTAAATAACCTTCTGGGTTAGTTACAATTTCTCCTTGAACATTTTTCCATAAATCTTGAGAATCAAAACTTTCTATTTTTAAATAGCGATTGATTGTGTCATGGCTAACATTTTCTAGGTGATTGGCTAAGTTTGTAATAGTATAATTTGTCTGAGAATTCAGTAAATATTGACAGTAATCAATATAGTTAAAATTCATATTGTTAGCTTCAATTAACAATAATATTATTCTATAATAACTAGAGTGTTTTGGCATAAGTTATGATAATTTTGTTGTTCAGGCGTTGGCGGAGCCTAGCGGCAGCTATATCGCCAAGAGGAACTAAGTAAGGAGCGCCAATATAGAGAAAGTCTTGAAGCTTAACACTATATATAGTGTCCTTGCGTAAGTCCTGTGTAATTTATTGAATAATTTTAACAGGGTTTTTGTTATATCATTTCTCCATGAAGTTGCACTTCATAAAAGATAAGAGCTGTCAGTAAAATTCAACTCTGGGTAAGACATATTAAGTGGATTACTGTAATTGATAATTAATTTAACTATTCTGGTATAGTTTCTAGATTTTAGATGAAGTGGTAAGGGTGGCGATCGCCTAACCTCCGTTTCATCGATGATTAATTTAACTATTCCGGTATAGTTTCTAGATTTTAGATGAAGCGAGAAGGGTAGCATCACCTTACCTAACTTTGATTGATGATTAATTTAACTATTCCGGTATAGTTTCTAGATTTTAGATGAAGCGAGAAG
>NZ_JBNHEQ010000054.1:0-12854 GCF_050016015.1 Dapis hubbardiae BLCC-M172 | reverse complement strand
GATGTGAGTTTTGAGCTTTAATATCCTGTTTGCTGATAAGGAAATTTGCTCCCCATAGGGTAAAGTATCACATCTTTTACTATTAGGATGCTCAGTGAAAATTACCATTCCCTCTCCTTGGGTTCTCCAGTAGGGAAAAGGTAGGAGAATTAATTTTAAGTCATTAATACTTATTAGTTGCTCAGGGGGTCCAGGGAAGTAAGCAACGTGTAGGTGTTGATGGTAGTGGTTAAGTTGGAAAATTTTCCCGGTAAATTCTCCAGCGGTAATTTTGGCAAATTGTTGATGTAGGATTTTCATGGCATAAAATTACCACCTACATTGCTGTAGGTGGCACCCTGATTTTATTCTTCTTCTGCTAAAGTTTGGGCAAGTTCCACCTTCATCAACTCTAAAAGCTCAATCTCCTTATCACACTTATCTGCTTGGCTGTTATACCATTCTAGGCAGTCTACAGCTTCTTTTTTGCGGTCTTTCCAGGATTGAATTAGGCGGTCAATAAGTTTCCCAACTGTTGCGCTGACGAAACTTTTAATTTTATTTCCCCTCGACCGATTTTCTCCATCAGGTCTGACCGACTCAGCCCCAGAGTAGTCGCTTGATTCATTAGTCCCTGCGCTGCTGTTGAGGTTACTCTTACTGTCACTGAAGTATCCTTCATCTCTCCGTGTTGCTTGTGTTTTGCTTTTTTCATTTTGTACACTCATGTGATTTTGTCCTTTAGTGTAGCATTTTGTAATGTAAATATTATAACGCAGATATTGACAATTTAAATTATCTGCATTACAATATTGATATAAGCAAAAAAACAGCTTGACACGACGGACATACATCAGGAGGTGAGGCCAAGGCCAATCATTGTGAAGCGTTCCCAATAACAAGGATAATGACAGTTATTCTTATCTGACATAGAAACGGTATTTCAATCCGGAAACTGACTGGCATTCTCCTTTACTGCCCAGTTTCCTTCCTTAAAATAATTAACTAAGATTTTAATAAGAAAAATGGCTAAGAAACCTTTAGCTCATGGTTTTGAAATGACCTGTACAGCCGATAATCTTCCATCTTGGGCTGTCCGAATTGAAAAAGCTTTTTGTGATTGCTTTTTAGAAAGACATTGGCTAAGAAAGGCTGAAGACATAACCCAAAAACAATTAGAAATGATTGAAGCTAGATATTCATACATTAAAGAAGGCATTTATTTGCAGTCTTTTAGAATGTTTAAAGCTTATCAAGGTAGAGGGTTTAAAACCTTCAGGCAATACTGTGAACAGGGAATTAAAAAGCCTTATATTTGGGCAAAAAATACTATTAAAGCTGCTCAAATTTCTTGGGGATTGTTGATGCAAGGATTTACAGAATTGCCAGATAATGTCAGTCAAGCTGTTCGCTTTGCAGAATCTAATAAGAAAGTAGAGGAGCAGAAACCAGATATGGGAGAAAACTGGAAAGAAGTATTAAACGCTGCTAGAAAACAGAAAAAACCTTTAACAGCTAATTTCATAGAAAGAAATATTGTAGGAGAAATTTCTGAGTCAATGGCTACTGCAAAATTGCCCAGAGATGTTTGGGAGAAATTAGCAGAAAAAGCTCATAAAAAAGGCAAGTCTACTCAAAAACTATTGAAGGAAATAGTTGAAAATTATTTAAGTGATAAAAATTTAGGCTCGGAATTGCCAGAAACCGAGCCTACCAACGAAGATGAAATTACAGAAGTAGATGAAGAAAAATTAGAATATTGGGTACAGGATGTCCAAGATTTAGTCAACGAAAGCAACAAAGAATTAGGTAATAATTATGACACAACCTCAAACGGTTCGACAATACCGGAAGTTTTTCGCAGACCGGGGGATTTCTCACCTGGAGATTAAGGAAAAGTATGGCGATTTGAGACGCCATGACACTTGGCAGAAGGCTTACGGAGATTATACTTATCCTAATCTGCCAATAATTAAAGCTATTAGTGAGGCGATCGCCGAAAAAGAAAACCAAAAACCTTTAAAGCCTACTCCCTTAATAGATGTAGAAGTTGTGGAAGTTGCAGAAGTTGCAAAAACTGAAAAAAGTTCCAGCACTTTGGAAGAAACTTCTAAATTAGTTCCATCAACTGGACATTTAGCTAGGACAGACAGGGTTGATGAGCTAACCCGTTCAAACCCTTATGACTTTGATGTCCTGGAGGTTGACTTAGGAGTTCTGCTAACCCCACAACAACCCCTACCAGACAGGACAATGCCTCCGCATAAACGAGATTTACTACCGGATATGGGTAAACTTACCATAGTCCAATGGCGCGGATTGCCCCTAAAAGTCTCTGTAAAATTTTCCTCGATACAAAGAAGGGAGCGATCGCCCCCTCGATACAAAAATGCTACACCCTAAAATCAATGTATTCCTTGTACGTCAAAGCTTTACCGTCATGGAAAAAGGTAAAAAACAGCGTAAAATATTTGAAAAAATCGCATTAGCCCAACCTATTTGTTTTGAATTATCTCTCCTAGATATTTATTATCTGTGCAAGGGGTTAAGTTTGTGGTTGGACAAATTTCCTCGCACGCAATTCACTAGAAAACTGTTCTTAAAACTAAGAACAAATTTAACTGTCAAATTTCCGCATTTGACAGAAGACATACATTATTTATTACCCGAAAAAAAGGATTAAAAACAAGATGAAAGAAAAGGTTGGGATTTGTCTTTGTTTAAAATAGAAAATAAACATTTTTTTGAATTTAAGTTTTATCGCGCAAAAGGCTTAAATAGTATTGCTGTAAACTTAGATTATTTAATTAGCATTTCAAGTTGTTACAGTGATAACCCTTCTGCTATTTATTTAGCTTTTGATAGAGAAATTCCTTTTTTAAAAGAAGAAATAAAAGGCTGCAAAAGCAAGCTTATTGAATTTTGGAATAATAATGTTGTAATTATCTATGACGCAAGCAATTGTAGCGATATGCTTTATACATTATTAATACAACCACGAACAAGATAAACCGCCTGATGACTAACTAATTGTTAGGGCACTTCACCAGGAACGGGTGAAAATGTCTGAGTGAGATTCTCAAGAAACTTCCACGCCTGGGAGTTGCGGTCGAGGGTAGCTCCCAAAACCGTCGGTTGCGAGTCACATCGCGATTGTTAGGTCAGAGGCAAGGCACAAACCTTAAGTGAGAAGTGGTCAGCAATTGACTTTAGTTCTTCATGGGTTTACCTTGCTTCTGACTTAAGCTGGTAGAAGTCTTAAGAGTGAATTGATTGTCACAAATTTCGGGTGATTCCTGGACTATTGAAACCAGTTTGAAACAGCTAAAACCCAAGATACACAGAACCTTGAAAATTTAATATGAGAATTATCGGCGGGGATGTTTGCAAGTCTTCTCTAGTTTGTTGGGAGTTAGTCCAACAACCAGGAAAATTGAGACAAATATTTAGCAATGAAAAACGAAAGTTTTCTAAGACTAAGCCAGACCCCTTGACTTTTCATGCCAATAAATTAAGTTTGCTAGATTTTGAAAATTATCTACTAGGTAATCACGATTTAGCAAAGGCAAAAGTTAAAGCTGATGCTCTAGTGCTGGAGCCTACTGGTATTCACTATGCTAAAGTTTGGGCGATTGTTGCTGAATATGTTGGTGTTGAGGTTAAGTGGGTAGGTCATCAAGAATCAGTATTTACTCGGCGGTCGGAGCGATTGCCAAATAAAAACGACCAAGCTGATGCTTTGGCTTTAGCTGCTTACACTTGGAATCACTGGGAACAGAGTGAATGTTTTTTAGATTTCCAACCTAATCCGATTGCTGAAATTAGAAATTTGTATTATCAGATAAATTCTTTACTCAGAATCCAATCACCTTTGATAAATAGGACTAGGCAACAATTAGCTGAAGAATTCCCAGAGGCTGCTAATGCTGACTCTGAAAATTCTAAGATAGACGGTCTTAAGCCTTTGTTTGTTTGGTTGGCTGACTATCCTAGGACTAAAGTCAGGCAAAGCAACACCTGGAAAAATAATTATTCTAAAAGCTGTTTGCTTAGATATGGTGTAGAAATTTCTCAGTTTACTAAGGATTTTAGTGGATTACTTTGCCAAGTACACGAGTTAGAATTTCAATACCGTTCAAAGTTAATTCAGTTAGTTAATAGTGAAGTTTTCAAAAACTATAATTTAGTATTTAATGAGTTTGACTTTAACTACAAACTCCGAGCTATTATCCTAATTCAAATTTTTCCACTCACTAGATTTTCCAGTCGTGCTGCCTTCAAGCGGAGGTTAGGTATGGGAAAGGAACAGCACCAAAGTGGAGATATGCAGTTTTTCAGAAATTCTGGCAGCTCCGAAGCCAAAAGTCAGCTTTTACTTTGGTGTCGGTTGAAAATAGTTAATCCAAAATGTCGTCCGATTACTCCAATCGCTAAAGAGTTAGGTCGCAAATATGATGAACTACTAGTTAAATATTCTAGTGATGGAAACTCAAGAAAAGTTCAAAGCATTACTAGGTACTTTGATAAGCAGATTGAGGCGATCGCGAAAATAGAAGCTTCAATGGCTGAAAACCCTGACAGTGCAACGCTTTTACAAATTAAGGCTATCAAACTTAGTACAGTTCAAGCTAAAGAAAGTTTTCTCTTGGCGGCTGAATCAGGAGTAGAGATTAACTTGCCAGGAATTGAAAATGCAGAAAGAGCCAGAGGATTTAAAACCTTAATTGCCTTTAAAGCTATCTCCCTGACTCTTAGAAGGTTGTGGCCTATGCTTAAAAAAGCCACTTGTTCTTAAAAACTGATTAGTAAAATGTACCCAAAAAGATTAGGAGATAAGGAATATTTTATCTCCTTTATTACTCAGAGTGAAGAACTAGGAGAACTGCTAAGATGACTAGCTACACGAAAAGCCCAGATTGATAGGAAGCCAGCAAATACAATAGCTAACAATGATGGCCATTGTGGAATGCCTAAAACTCCTACTTGAATAGACCACTGATAGATGAGCCTTATTATGTGAAAGAATCCAACTAGAGCAAAAACTGAGCCAGAAATTAACAAGTATAATCTTTCGGTCATATTTTTCACCTCCGGTCAACTAGGATTTAATTGTCTGTGATGCTCCCGTGATTGACGCTATCGCTTGCCTCCTACTGAGGAACTACGCTTTTGATGTCATGGTTTTATGTTAGGAAGCAAAACAGTAAAGTTTTCCGATGCTCCTTTACGGCAGTCGGAACTTCCTTAAGGGTATTTCCCTTGACAGCATTTTATAGTGAAGTTTATATTCTGCCCCACTTACTTTTGATTATACACTATAAAAATGGGATCTGCTGATTTTTGCTTTACTGTTGATGAGTTACCCACTTTTGATATTGATCCTAAAAAGCTTAAGAATGGTGAGAATGATGTTGACTAACCAAACCTAAAAGCCACAAAGCAACTATAATACCCACTAACTCAGCAGCAATGGTACTTAACATCGCTTGTACCCCTACCATATCTAAGGGTACAACTAAAGTACCTCTGTTAATTATGGCTTGATTACTACCGGGAGTGCTAATTACTGAGGCTCCTTGGGGAATAGATAACATTTGCCATAACAAGGTTGCTACTTTACCCATAGCAACTACTACTGCACAAAACATTCCTAAAATATTAGCAATTAACCCAATCCATAAACATTGAATTACCTCTGCTTTTGGAGGACGCATCTGAGGGTTTTCTAGCTTTTCAGATAACTTTACATAACGAAAACACCAGTAAATAGTAAAAATCAGTGCTGATAGACAACCAAAGGCTAAAAATTCTCCTATGTATAAATTTCCTGGTCTAGTATAGTCAGGATTATTAGTAAAAAATAGGGCAAATATCAAAATAATAATTGGAATAAAAGCAAATACTATTTGCACCCAAAAACCAACCCAACCCCAACGACGAAAAGCAAAAGCAATTTCTTGAACAGTTGGTGGAGAAGAGTTTTCCATTAAGAAATTAAACATAGTTACTTGTCCGATAAAATCATCTTTTGATATATCATAAGCAAGAAAAAAATTTTGATTATTTAGCAATCCTAAAATTGGTTATGATAATTTTTATAACAGTTAGTTTTAAGTGAAAACCTTTGAAATTATCACTCCTGAGTCCTGTAGGGGCGAATTCCTGCGGAATGCTGCGCAAACACGATTCGCCCCTACCACCAAAACTTAAATAGAACTGCTATAATAAAACATTTATATATTTATAATAATCAAAAGTAGTATATAGAGGGGCCACAAGAACGTGGCTAGGAATGCCTATCGAAACCATCTACGGGAATCTACAAGGTCTAAAATCTAACCAACTTAAACAACTACAAAGGTTGTACCATCAGCGAGTGCCTGGCGATCGCCTAACTACCTCTGAATTTGCCCAAAGAGTCGCCTCTATCAGTACAGAAGTTGGCCAACCAGTTTGTGTATACATTAATCGTAGGGGACAAATTATCCGGGTGGGAATTGGCACACCCCGCCAAACCCAAATCCCGCCCCTGGAATTACCCCGTTATGGTGCAGGTCGTCTGAGTGGTATTCGTTGTATCGCTACTAACCTGAAAGCAGAAGTGCCTTCGGAAGGTACTTTGACTGCAATGGTAATTCAACGACTTGATGCTCTGGTGATGCTGACCCTCACAGGTGAAGGGTTTAAACGTCGGGGTGGAGGTGCTACAGGTTACATTAAACAAACTTATCTAGCTCACCTATTACCTATTCCTACACATGAACGTGAAAATACAGACCTTCAAGAGCTGAATTTTTGGAGCGTGTCGCCTCCTCTCAGTCTGGATATGCTTGCCAAACAAGACTTTATCGACTTAGTTGATGGATTGGAAGCAGAATTTGAGCGAGAATTTATTGCTCAAGAAGTTGATTCTGAACAAGATTTAGTGCTGTTGGTGGGGCTAAAAATAGATAAAATGACTAATCAGCAATTTGAAGATGGATTGGCCGAACTAGCTCGACTTGTTGATACTGCTGGAGGTCAGGTATTAAAGACAGTACATCAGAAGCGATCGCATCCCCATCCCCAAACTGTGGTAGGAGAGGGTAAAGTTCAAGAAATTGCTTTGAGCGTTCAAACTGTGGGAGCTAACCTCGTTGTATTTGACCGCGACTTATCCCCTGCTCAAGTACGCAACTTAGAAACAAAAATTGGTGTTAGAGTTGTAGACCGCACCGAAGTTATTCTGGATATTTTTGCCCAACGCGCTCAATCTCGCGCGGGAAAATTACAGGTCGAACTTGCTCAACTAGAATATACTATTCCCCGTCTTACAGGTCGAGGTGAAGCGATGTCTCGTCTTGGTGGTGGTATTGGTACGAGAGGACCTGGTGAAACTAAATTAGAAACAGAACGTCGGGCAATTAATGCTAGAATATCTCGGTTACAGAAAGAGGTTAATCAGTTACAAGCCCATCGTTCCCGTCTACGGCAACATCGTCAGCGCCAAGAAGTACCAACAGTGGCAATAGTTGGATATACGAATGCTGGTAAGTCTACATTATTAAATACACTTACTAATTCAGAAGTTTATGCAGCAGACAAATTATTTGCTACTCTAGACCCTATTACTCGTCGCCTGACTGTTCCTGATGCTATTACGAATAAACCAACTACAATTGTAATTACTGACACTGTGGGATTTATTCACGAACTACCACCTACTCTGATGGATGCTTTTCGGGCAACTCTGGAAGAGGTGACAGATGCAGATGCTTTGCTTCATGTGGTGGATCTATCTCATCCCGCTTGGCAAAGTCAAATACGTTCTGTGATGACTATTTTGGCGGAAATGCCAGAAACTCCAGGACCAGCTTTAGTTGCCTTTAACAAAATTGATGAAGTAGATGGAGATACTTTAAGATTTGCTAACGAAGAATATCCAATGGCGGTATTTATTTCTGCTGCTCAGGGACTTGGTTTAGAAACTTTGCGTCAACGACTCGCGCAGCTTATTGATTATGTTATTGCTTCTTGAAGGAAGAAGGAAGAGGGAAGAAGGTAGAAGGGAAATTGTTGTTTTTAACAATAGACATCTCCAATAATAAAAAATTAAATCAATTATCCTAGTCTTATATCATGTCTGGTTGAATAGTTATAACTAAGCTCGTAGTAGGGCTTCAGCCCTATCTTTAGTTCGGGCTAAAGCCCTACTACAAACAAAAACTTTTTGTTCGTTTATTATCCGGATATGATATTATTCATCAATTCTTTACTTTCTCATCCTTACCGAATTATTAATTACTAATAATTAATAATTAAATAATTCAGGTTTAAAGCCTCCCCTTGGATAGGGGAAAATAAAGAAATAATATTTCCTGATATTCAATCAAGAATGGTTTTAACCAGAGGTAATTATCAATTATCCATTATCCATTATCGATTAATGAATCCCTACTCTCTAAATTTAACCAATTAATATTACAATAGGTTAAGAAATATTATTTATGGGTAATCCATTATGTCTGCTAACGTAGAAATTTACACCTGGTCAAGTTGTCCATTTTGCATTCGTGCTAAAGCCCTTTTAGATAAAAAACAAGTAAACTATCAGGAATACGCTATAGATGGCGATGAGGTAGAACGAGAAAAGATGGCCAATAGAGCAAATGGCCGTCGTTCTTTGCCACAAATCTTTATCAATGACCAACATATTGGGGGTTGTGATGATCTATATGGACTAGAAGCTCAAGGGAAACTAGATCAACTTCTAGAAGTTTAGTATCAATTTCGGTAAGACAAAAACTTTACTGGAATTTATTATTTTTTAGGGGTAATTCTTGTTTTAAGATGATTATTTCCCCCTACTTGATGACTCAAAATATTTTAAACTAATTAACAAAATTAAAGATGAAATTTGCATTCATCATAGACCCCATAGACAAACTTAACCCAGTTCACGATAGCACGGTTGCACTAATGGAAGCTGCTCAAGAACTTGGTCACGAAGTTTGGATAACGGAAATTAATCAGCTAACTATTATTGATAGTCAAACCTGGGCAACAATTCAGCGGGTACATTTTATCCCAATTGAAAGGGTAGAGAATCATTGGGTGGCAAGTAACCCTTGGTATGATTTAGGAAAAACTATGCTGGAACCATTAGAGTCTATGGATGCTGTATTTATGCGGCAAGATCCACCAGTAACAATTCCTTATCTTTATACTACCTATCTTCTAGACTATATTAATCCAGAAAAAACTTTAGTAATAAATTCTCCTCAAGGGTTACGCGCTGCTAATGAAAAAATGTATGCTTTGCAATTTATAAAAGCAATTCCTAACACAATTGTTAGTCAAAATAAACAGGTAATTAGAGAATTTTTAGAGTCACAAGGAGCAGCAGTTTTAAAACCTTTGGGTGGAAAAGCTGGGGAGGGAATTTTATTTTTAGAACCTACAGATAAAAATTTTAATTCCTTGATAGAAATTAGTACAAAACAAGGTCAAGAACCTGTGATGGTTCAGAGTTATTTACCAGCAGCAAAAGAAGGAGATAAGCGAATTATTATGTTGAATGGTAAACCTATTGGGGCAGTAAATAGGATTCCTACTGGCAAAGAATTTCGAGGAAATATGGCAGTGGGAGGTAGGGTTGCTCAGACAGAAATTACAGAAAGGGAGTATGAAATTTGTGAGTATTTAGCACCTAAATTAGTAGCGGATGGTTTATATTTTGTTGGTATAGATGTGATTGGTGGTTATCTGACAGAGGTTAATGTTACAAGTCCGACAGGAATTAGAGAAATTGACTTACTTGATAATGTTAACTTGGGGAAACAAGTAATAGAATGGGCTATTTCAGTTATCAGTTAACAGTTAGCCTCCTATGGTCGTAACTGCGTTAACAGTTATCAGTACCTCTGACTATTTGCGCAGCATTCCGTAGGAAACCATCGGGATTAAAATACTAAATTGATTTTTTTCATCCCCTTAAAAGGGGAGGCTAATAACCTTATTTTTTGGTGATGGATAATGAATAATTAATAATTAATTATCCATTATTAATTATTATTAATACAGCGCTTTCCACTGTTATGAGGTACATTGATTATAGTAGATTTGCTAATTTTGAGTGAAAACTTAATTCCAGACTTCAAAAACTATTTAAAAATTTAGTGCCACTGTACTTCATCAACATGGAATTTGCTGTAATTATTCATTATGAATTATCTATGATTCTAGTAGATTTGCTAATTTTGAGTGAAAACTTAATTCCAGACTTCAAAAACTGTTTAAAAATTTAGTGCCACCGTACTTCATCAACCTGAAATTCGCTGTAATTATTCATTATCAATTATCAATTATCCATTATCGACTGTTATGAGGTACAATCATCCCTGGCAAGATGCCCGCAATACAATATTTTTGCCATTTACCTTGTACATCATTTGCCCGAAATATGCTGTAAATAATTATCCATTGTTCATTATCAATTATCAATTATCAATTATCCATGATTCTAGTAAATTTGCTAATTTTGAGTGAAAATTTAATTCCATACTTCAAAAACTATTTAAAAATTTAGTGCCACCGTACTTCATCAACCTGGAATCCACTGTAAGTATTCATTATCAATTATCAATTATCAATTATCAATTAATAAATCCTTCTTAATAAACAATGAACAATCAAACTATTGGCGTAGCAGTTATCGGTACAGGATTTGGTCAAAAAGTACATATACCAGGTCTACAAGCACATCATAAAACTGAAGTATTAGCTGTTTATAATCCAGATTTAGAAAAAGCTAAATCAATTGCATTAAATCATAATATTCCTCATGCTTGTAATACCATAGAAGAGATAATTTCCCTACCTGAAGTTAGTGCTGTAACAATTTCAACTCCACCATTTCTCCATTATGAAATGGCAAAGCAAGTATTATCCGCAGGCAAACATTTATTGTTAGAAAAACCCACAACTTTAAAAGTAGAAGAAGCTCAAGAATTATATCATATTGCTGCTACTAATAAATGTGTAGCAACTATGGATTTTGAGTTTCGTTATATTCCTGCTTGGCAACTATTTGCCGAAATTTTAGCAGATGGATATGTGGGGGATAAACACCTAATTAAAATTGATTGGTTAGCATCAAGTCGCGCTAACCCAAATCGTCCTTGGAATTGGTATTCTCAAAAGGATAAAGGAGGTGGTGCATTAGGAGCGATCGCTTCCCATACTTTTGATTATGTTAATTGGTTATTTGGTCCTGCTAAAAAACTTTGGGGACAACTTAATACTTCTATTAAAACTCGCCCCGATCCGACTGTAGGAGACCAATTAAAACCAGTAGATGCTGATGATACTTGTAATATTATGTTAGAGTTGGCAGATGGTACTCCCTGTCAAATTTGTATTAGTTCTGTCACCTATCAAGGGCGTGGTCATTGGGTAGAAGTTTATGGTAGTAAAGGTACTTTAATTGTTGGTAGTAATAATCAAAAAGATTATGTGCATGGGTTTAAAGTTTGGGGTTCTCAAAATGGGGATAATTTAGCAGAAATAAATATTCCTGAAAGGTTAGATTTTCCCAAAGTTTATTCTGATGGTAGAATTGCACCTTTTATTCGAGTAGTTGATAATTGGGTACAAGCAATAGAGGCAGAAAAATCTGTAGTTCCATCTCTAAAAGAGGGTATTTATTCTCAGTTATTAATGGATTTAACCCATGAATCTAATTTAACTGGTACTTGGGTAAATGTGCCAGATTTAGATGAATTTATCGAAAATACAAGTAGCTTTTAAAAAAAGCGGTCAGCAGTCAGCGGTCAGCTTTTTTAGAAGGAGATTTAAACCTCTCCTAAAATTAAACGACAAGCTAGAAGTCGGGGATTTAGACCCAAGCTTTTCCGTTCCGGAATGCTCCGCAAACAGATACCTAATTAGGGTTTGCTGAATAAAGTCTTTTAGTAAGGGTAGGAGTTAGGAGTCAGGATAAATGGGTATGGGAGCGAGGAGGTAGTGGGAGGAATTATCACTTAATTGTTCCTGTAATATTGAGCCAAAAATGCTAACTTTTTGAACCTAAATGACCTAAAATTTCGTACTTTTTCCAGACCAAAAAAGGCGAAAATTTTTATCTATTAAGGCTTTTATATTTAGTCAGCAAGCCCTAATTATATGTACAAATTTTTAGGCTAATAGCTGGTTAATGTTAGTATTCAGCTATATCTATGTATGAGTTATTAACTCATTCTGATTGAGATAAAATTCCCTATAAATAAGTTGTTCTAAAAGTAGGGAATTAAATTATTCCATTTCAAAAAAAAGAATGCTACAAATCAAATAGTTTCAAACTTTGGATGTGAAATAATTTCCTGAAATTATCGAATGATTAATAATTATTAGTTATTAATTAAATAATTCAGGATATTCAATTCCGTTGCAGTTTTCCTTGAGGTAATTATCAATTAATGAATGTAGCACCTTTCATGTTGCGCAAGGAAAAGTTTTGAGCCGATAAAATCTAACTTTTGACTGTCTTGAGTGCGTCTTATACCAATTCCCATGCATTATTGCTATACTTGGGCGATACTTCAGTTATTAACTGATCGATACAATCAGAATTATTTTTTTGCTGGTTTTCGCTAGTTTAATGTTAATTATTCTTATGTTTGCTTCTCCGGTACGGACGTTGCACAGGCAAAAATGCGTTTTCCGTTCCGGAATGCTGCCTCTTACAGAGGAGCTGCGCTAACGCTTTTTCCTTCGGAATGCTAGCGCAAACATGTCGCGCAGCGTTAACGGAGTTGTGCGAAGCAAAACGCAAACATGTTGGGCAGCAAAACGTCCCTACACTCCCCTACTCCCCTACTCTGAAATAGATAAAGTTT
>NZ_JBNHEQ010000053.1:41988-77330 GCF_050016015.1 Dapis hubbardiae BLCC-M172 | reverse complement strand
TTATCAATTATCAATTATCAATTATCAATTATCAATTATCAATTATCAATTAATGTAATGAATTTAAGGTCTTACATTGTCCATAATGACGTAATAAGTGGTCACATAAAACTATAGCCACCATTGCTTCTACCATAGGCACAGCTCTAGGTAAAACACAAGGGTCATGCCTTCCCTTCGCTGCTAATAATGTCTCCTCACCTTCACGACTAACAGTCCGCTGCTCTTTCCTAATTGTTGCAGTAGGTTTAAATGCAGCCCTTAATACAATATTTTCTCCATTAGAGATGCCACCCTGTATTCCACCAGAACGGTTAGTCAAAGTACGAATCTCACCTTGTTCATCTGTATAAAATTCATCATTATGCTCGCTACCTGTCAGAGTAGTACCTGCAAAACCAGAACCAATTTCAAATCCTTTGCTCGCTGGCAAAGACATTACACCCTTAGCTAAATCGGCCTCTAGTTTATCAAATACAGGAGAACCCAAACCTTTCGGCAAATTCCGGACTATACATTCTACCACACCTCCCACAGAATCTCCCTCGTCCCGTATTTGTTCGACTAATTCAATCATTCTTTCGGCACATTCAGTATCTGGACAACGCACAATATTACTTTCTACCTGTTCTATAGTTACTGTTGTTGAATCAACAATAGCCTCTAAATTTTTGATGCGCTTCACATAACCTACAATTTCCACACCAGAATATTGTTGCAGAATTTTTTTAGCGATCGCCCCTGCAGCTACTCGTCCAATTGTCTCTCTGGCCGAAGAGCGCCCTCCACCTTGCCAATTTCTGATACCATATTTAGCGTCATAAGTTGCATCAGCATGAGATGGACGATATTTAATAGCCATCTCCTGATAATCTTGGGGACGAGTATCCTTATTTTTAACCAAAATCAT
This sequence comes from Dapis hubbardiae BLCC-M172, assembly GCF_050016015.1. Lineage (NCBI taxonomy): Bacteria > Bacillati > Cyanobacteriota > Cyanophyceae > Oscillatoriales > Microcoleaceae > Dapis > Dapis hubbardiae. Next base: position 76,420 of record NZ_JBNHEQ010000053.1, on the reverse strand, counting down.
AATTGGTGTGCCCAAGGTTTGACCTTCAAATACCCCAGACAGTATTTCACAAGTATCAGTTTCTTTACGGGGTGTAGTAATTTTGCTTTGCCCTGGACGTCTACGGTCTAACTCATATTGAATTTCTTTAACATCTATTTCTAGCTTTGGTGGGCAACCATCAATTACAACTCCTACTCCTCCTCCGTGGGATTCACCGAAGGTTGTTACTCGAAATAAATGTCCAAATATGTTGCCCATTAAACTATACAAATAAATATCAGGATTTAAAAAATTATATTATCAATTAGGGAGTAGGGAGTAGTTAGGAAGAACAGGGAATTATATGAGAAGGTAGTTGAAAGAGTTATCCGATAGAATTTTTCTAACAAATTTTAACAATGGACAGTAATCTAATTACTGAGTGGGTATCTCCCAAAGTGGTAGAAAAATTTTCTACCACGCTCTTAATCAAAATTCCACGCGCTCCATTCAAGTCGCGGTCAAGAAGAAAGCCATCACTGCCTGTCACAACTTTTTTGCCACCTAACTCAAATTGTGCAAAACTTCACCAGTCCAACTAACAGTTTTGCCCTTTGTATGCTTCTGAAACATCTAAAACAACTTTGTTATACTCAATAGCTTTATGTTTCAAGAAAACTTCAAATCTGTAATGTGCCCATTTCAACATTTGGCTTTAATTTTTCTGCCTGAGCGATCGGCACTTTTTTGATTATAAAAATGCTTTAGCCTTTATATGTAAAGGTTTTGAGATTTAATCAGCAGAGCAATATTTAAAAATAGGCTTTTCCATAATTTTGCTCCCTACCTCCCCATCTCCCCATCTCTCCACCCCTCCCATCTCTCCATCTCCCCATCTCCAAGAACGAGGTTTTAAATTAGTCCCATAAACTCCTAATCTTCATGATCTTCAAAAGGATCGGCCAACTCCTTTGATGGAGGTCCAAAAGCTGTATAAACAGAAAATCCAGTAATGGCCACAACCATTACAGCTATCGAAATACTAAGAACTGTTGCAGGTTCCATATAATTGATTAAAATTATGAGTGTTATACATATACAATATTACAAAACATTAAAATTTTCTGCTGAAAATAGTAAAAATCGAAAATTATGTCACAAAGAACTGGATTAGGAGACATCCTCAAACCCTTAAACTCTGAGTATGGTAAAGTATCTCCTGGTTGGGGAACTACACTATTAATGGCCGTTTTTATAGGCTTATTTTTTGTCTTCTTGTTGATTATTTTACAAATCTACAACTCTTCCTTGTTGTTAGAGAATGTTGATGTTGACTGGGCAAGTCTAACTAAATAAATTAAGTTTAGGTAGTAGGGCTAAGAAATTTAGTTAACTTGAATTTCTTCAGCCCTATATATTAGTTTGTAAGCATTCAGCGTTCAGCTCTCGGCTATCAGCTTTATTACCTTTAAGAGAGGAAAAAGCAATTTAGAGATTTCATAGAATTATAAAGTATGGGTAAAAATCCATCAGTTAACCTGAATAGTCTATCGAATTACATTGTTAATTAAAAAGCTGTTTGCATAGCATTATGCAGGAAATGCTTACATTAATTTTATGCTAACTTCAAGTAAATTTTTAGGAGTAAAACAAGATGAATATATTTGGTATTGGTCTCCCAGAAATGATTGTTATTCTGGTAGTAGCTCTTTTAATATTTGGTCCGAAGAAACTGCCAGAAATTGGTCGTAGTTTAGGGCAAGCTATAAATAGTTTTAAGGCAGGAGCTAAAGAGTTTGAAAATGAATTTAAACGAGAAGCAAAACAGTTAGAAGAAGTGCCTCAAGCAAGTAAATATCAACCTGAATCAGATTCCAAAGAAGCCGTAAATGTTTCTTCTCCCACAGATGTGTCTCAGAAAAGCTAATTTTTCATTAATGGATAATTACCTCTGGTTAAAACCGTAAGGGAATTGAATATAAGGAAATATCCTAGCACTTTTTTTCCCCTTGAAGGGGGAGGATAATTATGCTGAATTATTTAATTAATAATTATTAATTATTTATCCGGTAAAAGTAGAAAAAAAATCACCTGAGCCAATCTAAAAGATTATTATAGTTTTGAGATAAAATTTTTAATTTTAAGGCAATGAAAGAGGTGGCGGCAGGGCAAAAATTAGTGATTCCTAAATTGATTGTAGGTTTGGGAAACCCAGAGGCAAAATATAATCAAACTCGGCATAATATAGGATTTGCTGTAGTTGATAATCTAGCTAATATATGGCAAATTTCTTTATCAGAAAATCGTAAATTTAAAGCAGAATTCGGAGAAGGCAGAAGCACAAAAGCTGAAAAAATTTACTTATTGAAGCCCTTAACTTATATGAATAGGTCGGGACAAGCAATTCGTGCGGTGGTAGATTGGTATAAACTACCATCTTCTTCTGTGCTGATAGTGTATGATGATATGGATTTACCCATGGGACGACTGCGACTACGTTTGTCAGGTTCAGCAGGTGGCCATAATGGGATGAAGTCGGCGATCGCTCATTTGGGAACCCAAGAATTTCCTCGTTTGCGAATAGGTATTGGTAAGCCCAAAAATGTTACTGCTGAGAGTGGAGACCCAAAAACTATTAGTCATGTTTTAGGAAAGTTTAGTTCTACAGAAAACAAATTAATGACTCAAGTGCTGGAACTGGTTGTAGATGCAGTAGAACTTTCTCTTAAACAAGGAATTGAAAAAGCGATGAGTCTCTATAACAGTAAAACTATAATACTACCAGAAGATTAATTAAATTATTCAGAAAGTATTTTCAAGGCTTTTGATCCATAGTAGTGCAGCGACACACCTAAAAATGTTGCAACTGTGTTAGTCCAGTAGTGTAGTGACACAATTAAAATGTTGAAATAGTAGGGACGGGTTCGGTATTCAAATTAATACATAACCTTGAATCAAATGAACTAGCCCTAATGCACAGAATTTAGCTGTGTCACTCCAGTAGAAATAATTTTTGAGTGAGTGAAAGATTGACTTGATAACTATTAATGAGTTCTAAGGGTCTACCACAAACTACTGCTTACGTCAGAATAACTTGCCACTCTTGGCAAAAAGGCACTATTGAAGGAGAGGTTAGTGCTGGTCCTTTTGGTTGGTACTTTAAATGGCGTTTTAGACAGGGAAAAACTCTATATATTCAACCTTCTCAAGGACGTGCCCTAATTCAAGAACCTTTGGGTAGGTTTCTAGAAAAATGGGATTATCAACTAGAACCTGGTGGGGATTACTCTTTTACTATTAAGGCTAAATTTTAGCAAAAATTAAATATTAATTCTTAGCTGGACTTACGAGAAGCGCCACTCCATAAATTATGTTTTGCCTTTATAGGTTTTAGTGGGATAAAAGTTAGATTAACTATAGCGCTATAGTTTTTAGTTACTCTATATGATACTTTTGCTGAAGCTATATAGTACCAATTCTTGGTAGTTATGTAAAGACTAGGTATTGAGTAGGGATAATAGAAAAAGTTAGATTAACTATAGCGCTATAGTTTTTAATTAGGGTTTGCTGAAAAATATGAGTGAGGGTAGAAGTTAGAAGTCAGGAGAAATGGAAATTATAGAGTAAGTAGGATGAGCAACTATCCCTTGATTTTTGCGCCCTTGTCTAATCAAAAAGTTAGCATTTTGAGGTTTTTAGACTCAAAAGCTTGTGTTTGTTCGCTACAAAAAGGCTTGAGCCTTTATCTGTAAATACTTTGAGAGTTAATCAACCAGCCTTAATTAGGTTTTGCTGAAAAAGTCTTTTTTAAGGAGTAGGGGAGTAGGGGAGTATTTTTTTGCCCAACTATGCGCCGAAAATACTAATATACATGAGCATTAAGAGCTGAAAACCTGGTACTTTTTACCGAATAATTAATTATTAATTATTAATTATTAATTATTAAATAATTCTGGTTTAAAGCCTCTCCTTTTAAGGAAAAAAAAGTGCTAGGATATTTCCTGATCTTCAATTCCGTAACGGTTTTAACCAGAGTTCAAGAATTAAGAATGCGCGAATTACCTCTCCTTGAAAAGGAGAGGATTGACAAACAGGAAAATTTTTATTTATTATCCCCTTAAAAGGGGAGGCTTTAAACCACAATATTTCGGTAATTATCAATTATCCATTATCAATTATCAATTAATGAACAACCTAAAAAGGCTAAAACATTTATCTGTAAATGCTTTGAGATTTAATCAGCAAGCCCTAATTAAGATAGCAATCCTAAATAGGTTGTAACAATTCAAAAACTAGAAATAAACTCTAAAACTCTTACCCATTGCCCATTGCCTTGATACCTCCATACCAAAAAGTGGGAATATTTTTGCCACTAATAAAATAGGATTGCTATATATATTATGATACTTTTGCGGAAATAGAGGTTACCAAGAATTGGTAATTTCCTAAAAGGCTTTGCTGAAGTGCGGATATGATTTGATTTCTTAGGGATAGGGAGTAGGAAGTAGTTTTAATCAATAGGAACGAGAACAAGTAGTGTAGATATTTATAATTATCTAGATTATGCCACCCCCCCTAAAATAGATATCAGATAGAAAGGCATAACAGTTAGGTTAACTGTAGCGCTATAGTTTTTAATTACTGTATATAATACTTTTGCCGAAGCTAGAGATTAGTAAATTCTTGATAATTCCCTCAAAAAGATATGAGATAGAAAAAATGTAATGTAATTATAGATGAGTCTAGCCCAATATCTCTTTGCTATGCCAAATGGTAGGCTACACCAAAAGCATGGGTCGTATAAATTAGTGTGGCTAATCTAAAGTTTACAACTTCCTTCTATCCTTAGAGAAAAAAATCTATGACTAAATTTGTATTTATAACTGGTGGAGTAGTATCCAGTATTGGTAAAGGAATTGTAGCAGCAAGCTTAGGTCGTTTGCTCAAATCACGGGATTATTCCGTCTCCATTCTCAAACTAGATCCTTATATTAATGTAGATCCAGGGACGATGAGTCCTTTCCAACATGGAGAAGTCTTTGTCACAGAAGATGGGGCAGAAACAGACCTAGACTTAGGCCACTATGAACGATTTACAGATACCTCAATGTCTCGCCTCAACAGTGTTACTCAAGGTTCAATCTATCAGGCAGTAATTAATAAAGAAAGACGAGGGGACTATCAAGGAGGAACCGTTCAGGTTATCCCCCATATTACCAACGAAATAAAAGAAAGAATACATAGGGTCGCTAGAAATGCTAATCCAGATGTAGTAATCACAGAAATAGGAGGGACAGTAGGAGATATCGAATCTCAACCATTTTTAGAAGCAATTCGGCAATTTCGTAAAGATGTGGGACGAAATAACGTTTTATATGTCCATGTGACACTGGTCCCTTGGATTGCTTCAGCAGGGGAGATGAAAACTAAGCCCACTCAACATTCCGTTAAAGAATTACGCTCCATTGGCATTCAGCCAGATATTTTGGTCTGTCGATGCGATCGCCAACTTAGTAAAGGCTTAAAGGAAAAAATGTCCGAGTTCTGTGATGTACCTGTAGAATCTGTAGTTACATCTCAGGATGCTCAAAGTATCTATGAAGTACCTCTAATGTTAGAGGCAGAAGGACTAGCAGTCCAAGCTCTAGAACTATTAAAAATGGAGCAACGTCAACCAAATCTGGATAGATGGCAAACTTTGGTCAATCGTCTTTACCATAGAGACAAAGAAGAAATACAGACTAATCCGGGCCAATCATCTACTGCTACTATTGTAGAAATTGCCATAGTGGGTAAATATATTCAACTCAGTGATGCTTATCTATCAGTAGTAGAAGCATTGCGTCATGCAGCGATCGCTGTTGGTGTGGACTTAAATCTGCGTTGGGTAAATGCTGAAGATGTAGAGGCCAATGGAGCCAAGACCTATCTAGAAAATGCTCATGGAATTATTGTGCCAGGTGGGTTTGGTGTGAGAGGTATTGATGGGAAAATAGCTACAGTTCAATATGCCAGACTAAATAAAATTCCTTTTTTGGGGTTATGTCTAGGAATGCAATGTGCGGTAATTGAGTGGGCACGGAACATAGCAGAATTGGATGATGCCCATAGTGGGGAGTTTGACCCTCAAACACCAAATCCAGTGATTAATTTATTGCCAGAACAACAAGATGTAGTAGACTTGGGCGGTACTATGCGACTGGGACTTTATCCTTGCCGTCTACAAGGGGACACATTGGCATTTAAAACTTATCAGCAAGAAGTAATTTATGAACGCCATAGACATCGATATGAATTTAATAATGCTTACCGGAATTTGTTCTTAGAAACAGGATATGTGGTAAGTGGAACATCTCCTGATGGTAGGCTAGTAGAAATTATTGAACTTCCTGCTCATCCTTTTTTTATTGCTACTCAATTTCATCCAGAGTTTCAATCTCGACCTAGTAGTCCCCACCCTCTATTTCATCACTTTTTTCTAGCAGCTAGTCAACAAGAAAAGTGTGATAATTTGTCTGTCAATAATGCTGAAGCGACCCAAGAGAATATAGTTAGCACAGGTTCTATACCTTAGTTATAACAAGTCTAAATATTTGGTAAAATAGTCTTTTTTCAGCATATTTATTTATGGATTGTTTTTATTAACTTTAAGAGCTTGAAGCAAACTAATATTTATTTTAGAGAAAGCATCCGTTGAAAGTCCCCGTATTTGAATTAGGGGATAAAAACGAAGAAGTTATTTAGGTTAGACTACTAAACTTGTTATAGCGTTTCCCAACCTGGTGAAGTACAGTTATGTTTTTATCTTTTTATTACTCCCTATACCCTGTTCCCTCAAAATTAGAATTTTGTACCTCACCATTATGGGAATTGCTATATAGTAATTAGGAATGATTGTGATAGAATTTAAGAACAATTAAGATAAATCAAAATCCTTTTATATTTTGACTGCTGACTCCTGAATCTTGTACGGGCGATTAGCGAATTGCCCCTACCAGTAAAATCTTACAACTGAAATATAATTGCTATAGCAATTATATTTCAGTTGTGTATAAAAGTCTTACTGCTTTTAGGGAACAGGGAACAGGGAATAGGGAACAGGCAAGAGTTTCAGTTTTTTTATCTACTTTTTGGTTTGTCACGACCAATTTAGAATTGCTATATGTTATTATAAAAATTTTATAAATGCTTATTAAAAATGGTACAAGTGAGTAAGAGGGAAAAAGGAAGAAGTAAGAAGTTTCAAAAACAAAGAGGAAAATGATAGAGATACCTATCTCAAATGAATTGGAAGAGCTATTTGTAAGCATATCCTAAACAATAATCACTCTCAAGTTTGACATCTCACTTGCAGCACAAAAAAACTCATAATTGTAGCTGAATTATTTGAATATTATTATGGTCTCTTTAAAGCTTATAAATAAGAGAAAATCAAAGACAGATCCAGAATACCTAACTACAGAAACAAAGGAGGTATGACTACAGTTAATTCAATGCTTGACATTTATCTCCGCCTAAAATCTTAGTTTCTTGATAAGATTTTTAGGTTGAAGCTTCTGCTAACATTTTCTTAAAGAAGAAATCTTTTTCATTGGGTAGTGAGTAACAATATCAAGGGTAAATAAATAATGTTTATCAGACTTTTAGGGTAACTTGCAGGATGTGGGGAAATGCAAGAAATCAAAGCTTTGAGGGGGTCCTGTGGCCTACTGGATTAAAATAAATTATGAAAGAAGTATATACTTGATCGATCTTGACAGTATTACTGCTTTTTCTTGTCAGCAAAATAAGCGGATAACTTTTTGGTTGCCAAATAGCAGTCAGCCAATTATATTAAATCAGCAAAATTCCGAACATGACTATCAGTTAGTTCTAGAATATATTAAAAAAAAGATCGAAATAGGGTATGAAACTCATAATGAATTTTGGGTAAAAATTATTTATGATCGCCATGAATGGTTGATAAATTTAAGTTGTATTACTACATTTGCTTGGGAACCTAATGGTAGGATAACTTTCTGGCTACCAGATAGTACAAAAGATGTTATTATTAACCCCAATAGTGACCCAGAAGCTTATAAAAAAGTTTCAGAATTTATCAATAAAGTAACTGGGTATTCTTTACCATAAGAAAATTTGATAGTAATATACTTGATGTTAACTCCACCTATAGCGCTACGCGCAAGTTAAAAGTCATGCATTCAAAAGTCAAAAGTAATCTCTGAGTCAGTGTGAGCATTTATAAATGTCCTAACCTATTTGCATAGTGCTATAACTTAGTTATTATTAATTAAGCATATCCTATTCTCTATGATATTTTTCCCAAAATCTAACCATTCAGGTTTTATCTATCACTCTATTGGATGCCACAAGACTACCGCCTTTGATGTTGCGCAGCAAAACGGCTAATTACCTTTTTCAAAATAATTATTATTAAGAGATTGAGAGAAAATTCTCTGACTAAAAATCCCTTAAAATTATCCCTATTCCCTACTAACTAACCCTCATACTCTAATTCAATACTGTTTGCCAAAATTCCAGATAAAATGTTTCGTGCTAATAGCTGAACGCTTACCTCACAACTCTCAAATCATTGATCTAAAAACTTAGTTAAAGCTAATTTAGCAGCTCCCACAATACCAGCTTGATTACCCAATTTAGCAGTTAATAATTGTAAGTTTAAAGAAGAACTAAAAAGAACTCGTCGCTCAATTTCTGCCTTAGTTGCAGGAAAAAAAAGTTCTGAAGCAGCACTTATTCCACCTCCAATAATTATTGCTTCTGGAGTTAAAATATAAATTAAACTTGTCAACCCTACTCCTAAAAATCGTCCGTAGTTTTGCCAAAATTCTAGGGCAAACTTATCTCCAGCTAAAGCTAAATTAGCTAATTCTAAAGGTTCTTTTCCTGTATCTCGACGAACCGCTTGAACAGAAACATATTGTTCTAAAGAACCATTATTACCACTATTACATTCCGGTCCATCAGGGTTTAAAGTTATTAACCCTAACTCTCCGGCAGCACCTTGATGACCTACAAATAATTGGCCATCCAAAATAATCGCTCCTCCGACACCCGTACCCAGGGTCAGCATAATCATATTTTTAAACTGACTACCCGCACCGAGCCAAGCTTCTCCTAAAGCAGCACAATTAGCATCATTAGCAATGACTACTGGTAAACCAGTCTTTTCCTCCAACAATTCGGCTAGAGGAACCTCTTGCCAATCAACCAAGTTTATTGCTATCCTAGAAATTATACCTTCAGCATCAACAGGGCCTGGTACTCCAATACCTATTCCTTGTATAGCTCCTAAATTGTCTAGCTGAGGTTCTTTTCTTAGAACAGATATTGTTTCTTCTATTACCTTAATAACTGCTTTTGGGGTGGCAGGTTGAGGAGTTGGCACAGTTAAAGATTTATGACAAACTCCATCTTTAGCAAAAACTCCCAGTTTAATTGCCGTTCCCCCTATATCAATACCTATTACCAGAGGATTCATTTAATATCTTTCAACACTAGAATTAAATATAGGTTCAACCCGAATGGCAATTATAGCAGAAGGGCGAACTACCATATATTCTCCTTGAATAGTCTTAATAGGTACATTGACAAATTCTTGAGAGTCATGCTTGGGAACTACAACGCCACTATACCAGGTTTGAAAATCTTTAAGAGAAAGAAAACGTACTTCTTCACGAGCGCCACCTTCTAATATTAGGTGTATCGCAAATTCATCAGGATTTCTTGGCATATCTTTTTATCAATTATCAGTTATCAATTATCAGTTATCAGTTATCAGTTATCAGTTATCAGCACCTTCTACTGAAATAAAAGGCTTGAAATACTGAAATTTGTTATTTTCATCTTATATTTTATCGAGAAAGAATTCAGAATTCTGACTTCTGAATTCAGAGAAAAAAACTATAGTTATAAATTGTATCAAAGATTGAATATTATTACCAGAAAAAAAAGTCTAAAGCCTCCCCTTGGATAGGGGATAAAAAAAGAGAATATTCCTGATGTCAAGCCTCTCGGTGAGTGCCAGAGGTACTGTTTTCGGCTGTCGCCGACATGGAAAGCGGAGCATTCCCTATACGAAAAAACGAAGTTACGACCTTATGAGTCTTTTCATGTGCGTAGCAAACTGATAACTGAAATGACCCAATCAGCAAAGCTCAATAGTCAATTTAATTATTTATATAAATTTATTTTTGAGAAAAAATGGAATTATCCATGGCATGAGCAAAAAAAAATATTCCTAGTATTAGATAATATAACCTTACCCCTTCTCTACCAAATAAATTTTCAACAAATCTGGCTACAAATCTGGCTTTATGAGAGTTCATAAACCAGTTCCAATTAAAGATTGCAGCACAGATTAAGTAAGTACCCAATGCAAAATAGACTATTAAAATTACTGGATTCTCCATTTTTTTATTTACCGAAAAATCAAGGTATAAAGCCTCTTTATTCATGTATAAAACAGAAAAAAAATTCCTTTTAGCCAATCTTATCCCTAAAAGGGAGAGGTAATTAGGGTTTGCTGAAAAAGTCTTTTTTAAGCAGTAGGAGAGTGTAGGAGTAGTGGAGTAGGGGAGAATTTTTTTGCCTAACTCTACCCCCAAAATACTAGCTTTTTGAGCCAGAATAGCTGAAAACCAGGTATTTTTGAAAGACTATTACAGGCTAAAACCTTTGCCTGTAAATGCTTTGATATTTATTCAGCAAGCCCTAATTATTAATTATTAATTATTAATTATTGAACTATGCTTCTGTTTCTATAAAATTCAAAAAGCCTAACTAAATTTTATTATGATTCTTACTGATAAAACACTAGAAATTAATTAGGTGATAGCTAAGAGCTAATGGCTTAATGCTTACCGAAAAATTAAGGTATAAAGCGTTCTATTTCAAGAGAAACAATAAATTTATTTTCCTTTTATTAAATCCTCTTACTTTTAAGTAGAGGTAATTATCAATTATCCATTATCAATTATTAATTGTTGAAAGATTATCTATCAGTTTTGCTGCAAATTCAAAATTGGAAATAACCTAATATTCTAAGTAATGGCTGATGGCTGACACCTAAATGGTTTTAACAATCAAATATAAAATTGGTCTGTATATAATAACACAACCACTATCCCAACCATTAAAATACTTTGGATTAAGTCTTAATTCTCAAACAAATACAAATAAATCTATGCCACGACGCCAAGATATACGCAAAATCCTACTGGTTGGTTCAGGTCCGATTGTTATTGGCCAAGCCTGTGAATTTGATTATAGTGGAACTCAAGCTTGTAAAGCTCTCAGGGAAGAGGGTTTTGAGGTGGTATTGGTAAATTCCAATCCTGCCACAATTATGACAGACCCAGAAATTGCCGAACGGACTTACATTGAACCTCTAACGCCGGAACTTGTAGAAAAAGTTATAGCAAAGGAAAGACCAGATGCCCTATTACCAACAATGGGTGGTCAGACTGCTTTAAATATAGCAGTTTCTCTGGCAAAAAATGGCACTTTAGCCAAATATGGTGTGGAATTAATTGGGGCAAAATTACCTGCGATTGAAATGGCCGAAGACCGTCAATTGTTTAAGGAAGCAATGGCCAGGATAGGTATTGGAGTTTGTCCATCGGGTATTGCTAGTAATTGGGAAGAGGCCAAGGCGATCGCTCAAGAAATTGGAACATATCCTCTAATTATTCGTCCTGCTTTTACTTTAGGAGGGACTGGGGGCGGTATTGCCTATAACCAAGAAGAATATGAGGTAATGGCACAAGCAGGGATAGATGCTAGTCCGGTGTCTCAAATTTTGGTGGAAAAATCCCTAATTGGTTGGAAGGAATACGAATTGGAAGTAATGCGAGATTTGGCGGATAATGTGGTGATTATTTGCTCAATTGAAAATATTGACCCGATGGGGGTACATACGGGAGATTCTATTACTGTTGCTCCGGCGCAAACTTTGACGGATAAGGAATATCAACGACTGCGAGATGCGTCGATTAAAATTATTCGGGAAATAGGGGTGGAAACTGGGGGGTCGAATATTCAGTTTGCGGTTAACCCGGTGAATGGGGATGTTATTGTGATTGAGATGAACCCACGGGTGAGTCGCTCTTCTGCTTTGGCGTCAAAAGCAACTGGTTTTCCCATTGCGAAAATGGCTGCAAAGTTGGCAGTTGGTTATAGTCTCGATGAAATTCCGAATGATATTACGAAAAAGACGCCTGCGAGTTTTGAACCTACTATTGATTATGTGGTTACGAAAATTCCCAGGTTTGCTTTTGAGAAATTTCCTGGTTCCCAACCAGTGCTGACTACTCAGATGAAGTCGGTTGGGGAAGCAATGGCAATAGGTCGGACGTTTCAGGAGTCTTTTCAGAAAGCTTTGCGGTCTTTGGAAACGGGTAGAGGTGGTTTCGGTGGCGATCGCTGGGAAAAGCTACCAAGTTTGGAACAGGTACGAGCGGGGTTACGCACACCTAACCCAGAGAGAGTATTTACAGTTCGTTATGCTTTGTTGTTGGGAATGACTGTAGAGGAAATTTATGAGTTGACTGGAATAGATATTTGGTTTCTGGATAAACTGCGGGAGTTGATAGATACAGAAAAATTGATTAAGCGCATTCCTCTGAATGAATTGACAAAAGAGCAGATGTGGGATATTAAACGTCAAGGTTTTAGCGATCGCCAAATTGCTTATTGTAGTAAGAGTGATGAGGATGAAGTCAGAAGTTATCGGTTGAGTTTGGGAGTTAAACCTGCTTATAAAACGGTGGATACTTGTGCAGCAGAATTTGAGGCGCTGACTCCTTACTATTATTCTACTTATGAAGAAGACTCAGAAGTTTTGCCTTCTGAAAAACGCAAAGTAATGATTTTGGGAGGCGGACCGAACCGTATTGGTCAGGGAATAGAATTTGATTATTGTTGTTGTCATGCAAGTTACGCTCTAGGAGAGGATGGGTTTGAAACAATAATGGTTAACTCTAACCCGGAAACTGTATCGACTGACTATGATACGAGCGATCGTCTCTATTTTGAACCTTTGACTAAAGAGGATGTTCTGAATATTATTGAAGCGGAAAGCCCAGAAGGAATTATTGTTCAGTTTGGCGGACAAACACCTCTAAAATTAGCTCTTCCTCTACAAAAATATTTGGAGCAAGTAGAAAGTAAAACCAAAATTTGGGGTACTTCCCCAGACTCCATTGATACTGCTGAAGACCGGGAACGGTTTGAGAAGATTTTACGAGATTTAGATATTCGTCAAGCAGCAAACGGTCTCGCTCGTAGTTTTGAAGATGCGTTAGCAGTTGCACAGAAAATTGGTTATCCGGTTGTGGTGCGACCTTCCTATGTTTTGGGAGGTCGAGCAATGGAAATTGTTTATTCTGACCAAGAGTTAGAACGTTATATGACGTTTGCAGTACAGGTGGAACCAGAACATCCCATTTTAATTGACCAATTCTTGGTAAATGCTATTGAGGTAGATGTGGATGCTATTGCTGATGCGACAGGTCAGGTAGTTATCGGTGGCATCATGGAACATATTGAAGAAGCGGGTATTCATTCTGGTGACTCTGCTTGTTCCATTCCTTATCAAACTTTAGCTCCTGCTGCGGTGGAAACAATTCGCCAATGGACTGTTGCTCTGGCAAAAGCGTTGAATGTTATCGGGTTAATGAATATCCAGTTTGCGGTACAAGGGGAAACGGTATATATTTTGGAAGCAAACCCCCGCGCGTCGCGAACAGTACCTTTTGTATCTAAAGCAATAGGAACACCTTTAGCAAAAATGGCATCACGAGTCATGTCTGGGAAAAAATTAGAAGAATTAGGTTTTGTAGAGGAACAAATACCCGAACACGTTTCCGTGAAAGAAGCAGTGTTACCATTTGCTAAATTCCCCGGTACAGATACACTATTAGGACCAGAAATGCGTTCCACTGGAGAAGCGATGGGTATTGATGTTGACTTTGGTAAAGCTTTTGCTAAAGCGCAGTTATCCGCAGGGCAAAAATTACCTTTAGAAGGAACAGTGTTTGTGTCGATGAGCGATCGACATAAGGAAGCAGTTGTACCAGTGGTTAAAGATTTAATTGACTTAGGTTTGAAAGTGGTGGCAACTGAAGGAACTCGGAAGGTATTGTGTTTGCATGGTTTAGATGTGGGTTTGACGTTGAAGTTGCATGAAGGGCGACCTAATGTTTTGGATGGAATTAAAAATGGAGTAATTCAGTTAATTATTACAACTCCTTCAGGGGAAGAAGATCGTGCTGATGGGATTAAAATTCGGCGGAGTTCGTTGGATTATAAAATACCGTTAATTACGACTATTGCGGGGGCGAAAGCGACGGCAGCGGCGATCCGAGCGTTGAAGTCGGAAGTGTTAGAGGTGAAGGCGATACAGAATTATTATTAAGTTGGAAGGAAGAAGGAAGAGGGAAGAAGGAAGAAGGCAAGAAGGGAGAAGTTGTAGGGTGCGTTAGAAGTTGTAGGGTGCGTTAGACGGCGAAAATTTAGACTCGGAAAGAGACTTAGCAACCCGTCGTAACGCACCGTTTTAGCAAAGGAGAAGTCAGGAGACAAGAGTCAGGAGTCAGGAGGAAAACTTGTAGTAAACTGATACATCTAATGCACACCCATTAGGGCGGGTTTGTATAAATCTTAGAGTAAGCATGAAAATTTTCGCTAAAACCCGCCCCTACTATTGCACTAATATAGTCAACCCCGTAGGGACGTTCCATGGAACGTCCCTACATTTTTCATCTTATAAAAAAGTAAAAGAGGAGACCAAAGTTTAATTTGTCACCCCTCAAATTTTAACTTCCCTTTGCGATAGCGATTTTCATGCCACAAATTCGCTACAAATTGAAGATTTCCGTAGTAACCTACCTAGAGATCGCTATGTTAATCCACAACACCAAATAAAATTTCATTATCTGAAGAATATTTTTTATACAAACTTTTATTATATCACTCCTAGATTTCCTAGATGTACTAACCAATAAAAATTTCTATAATTTATATGAAGCCGTAATAAAACAGTTGTTCAACCATAAAATCCAGAAAGTTTAGTCTAACTTCATCGAAAATTGATAATTACTTTTGCCGTAGCTATAGATATCAAGCCTTTATCTAGTAATTAATTCCACTGATTTTAACTAACTAGAAACACCGTAGACAAAATTAAAGATTCTGTAAAGTTAGGCGCATCAGTATTGCGAAAATTTCGGGGGTAGAGCTAGATTAATGTTGTAAGCAATCAATCTTAACTCAGGAAATTTAATTATGTTGAAAAAGCTATAAATTGCTTCTGGATTAACTACCACAGGATTAGCATCAGCTCTAGCTTTAATAGCATCTGTTCTTCCTGCTCAAGCAGCAACTATAGAACAAACTGTAACAAATTTTTCTAGCTCAATCTCATTTGATGGCTTTGACTCTTCTGTAGGAAACCTTACAGGAGTTTCTTTAGACTATAACTTCTCTGCTACAGGTTCAGCATTTGACCCAGCACAATTATGTACATTCTACAAGGATTGTGAAGGAAGTTTTGTCTTATCTTTGTTTGGTGATGGAGCATTTGCTGGTCTGTCTGATGTAGAGAGTGTTTTTGTTAGCAATTCTCAAGTAGATAATGGGGTTACTGTAAATTTGAGTATAACAGACTGGGAAATGTTTAACCTCAGTGCATTTGTAGATGTAGCTTCTGTTGGCGATGTGGTTGTAGAGTTTTTTACGACTGGAGACCTTAGCAATGGCATTGCCTCTTTTTTAGATTCTAATCTTTCCGAAGTATCAGGAGAAATGACTTTAAAATATGAGTTTGAGGAAGTACCCGAACCTACTTCTATACTAGGCTTACTAGCCATAGGTGCTTTAGGTTCAACTTCCCTGAAACGCAAACAAAAAGAAGAAAAGTAGGTTCACAGGTCTAATTTCTTGCAAACCTACGTCAATTTAAAAACCTAACTTAAGTATATCTCCACATATTCGATTCTGAGAAGATGCACCTGAAAAATATTTAGGGTGTGTCTCTCAACTTTTGTTGATGCAATATTCTGTCCAGCAAAACAAGTAGTCATTGCCAACAACATTGAGTTATTAATAGTAGGCAGTAAATATATTAACATTTTTGTATTGGTTTTATTATAAGTATCTATTCATGAATATAGCGAGAGAGCTATTCCCCCGCTTCAAAATCTGAAAATCATCCTTAAAAAAGAGGCTAATTCATACAACAGTCTTTCTAAAGTTTGTCTTGGTTTTGTGTAAAATCACAGAATCTTGCAAAAAAACTTCATAAAAAAATTCAGTGATTTCAACAATAGACAAAAAAGTGAAGTAGAGAGGATAATAACAGAGAAAGATAAAACATATTAATTGAAGGTACTTCAGGCATAGTTAGCAGTTAGTATAACTGTACTTACTTTTCAATGAAGCTCTAATAAATAATATGTATTAAGTGAAGGATTTTATAAAGAATGTGGGAATCTTCTAATTTAAGTTATCGCACCCAACCTGAAATTTTTGCTCAAAAAACGAATATAAATTATAAATTTATAATTTATAAAACTGAGAGTTTTAATTCTTCTTTAGATATTTTATTTCTAATTCCCCATCCTTTTTATCAAGATAGAGGTTCACCTATCGCTGATAATCTAGTTTTAAAATTTTTATCACAACAGGGCGATAAAGTGGATGTAGTAACTTACCCAGAAGGTAAAGATATTGATTATAAAAACACTAATATATACCGGACGATGAATATTCCATTTGTCAAAAATGTGCGTCCTGGCTTTTCTTGGAAAAAAATTATTTATGACTTATTGATGTTTGTTGAAGTAGTTAAATTAATTTCCAAGAAACGTTACAATTTAATTCATGCTGTAGAGGAATCAGTATTTATTGCATTACTACTTAATTTTTTGTTTAATATTCCCTATATCTATGATATGGATTCTTCCTTATCTCAACAAATGATAGAAAAATATCCGTTTCTTTCATCCCTTATTTCTATCCTACAATGGCTTGAGAAACAGGCAGTAAAAAATGCAGAAGTTGTAGTTCCAGTTTGTCAGGCTTTGGCTCATAGTATTTATAAATATAACCCCAAAAAAGTTGTACTCCTACCAGATATTTCTTTGTTGAATCAGAAAGAAGTTCCAACTCAGCAAAACCTCAGAAGGGAATTGAAAATTAGCAATGCAATGCTAATGTATGTGGGAAATTTAGAACAATATCAAGGCATAGATTTACTCCTAGATAGTTTTGCTTTAGCACTAAAACAAACAAAAGAAGTTGATTTAGTAATAGTGGGAGGAAATCCCGAAGATATTAAAAACTATCAAAATAAAGCCAAGAAATTAGGCATTCAAGAAAAAGTACATTTTCTAGGACAAAAACCTGCTAGCGAATTAGGAAATTATCTTGCTCAAGCTGATGTTTTGGTATCTCCTCGAATCAAAGGTAAGAATACACCCATGAAAATATATTCTTATCTAGATAGTGGCAAAGCTGTATTAGCAACTAATTTACCAACTCATACTCAGGTATTAGGTTACAAAACAGCAATGTTATCTCATACTAATCCTAAAGCATTTTCAAAAGCAATAGTTTCTCTAGTTGAAGACTCTGACTTAAGATTAAAATTAGGTGCAGCGGGTAAAATTATGGTTCAGAAAAATCATAGTTATTCAGCATTTTGTGAAAAGTTGGGTAGTCTTTACAATGAAGTGAAACTAAAACTTAACTTTAAATCTAAGTCAAGCAGCGGATTATCAAGTACTTAGTTAGTAAATTTATCTTCTCTATTCTATATCCTTAATTGAGATTATAATGGAAATAAATTTTAAAACGTCTATAAGTAGTCAAGCATAACTAAATATCACTATGTAATTGGGACTGAAACTAGGATGTTGAAAGATAATTTTATCTAGTTACAGTCTCATATTTTTATGGTAAATAACAAGATATTTATACTATAGTTTGATTGATTTGGTATTAGTTACCCATAATATTAATGAGTTTAGTAGAGTAGATGGATTAAAATATGAAGATTGGGAAATTGTCTGAATTAACAATTTATTTTTACTTAAAAAAATCAAGTAAAATTCCACTCCTTTTCTATCAACTCCTGAGCATAATTATTATGTTCCCACGCACCAGTTACAACTCCAGCAATACCTACAATAGCAACACCAACTACTGGAATTTCTTGCAATTTTTTAAATTCTGTAATTTGGTGGCAACGACAGTCTCCTGTTGTTACTAAACGCGCCCAATGTTCGCAATTGAACCGGAATAGTTCATACTGCCAATTTTCGTGAAAGTTAGGAACAGAAACGTGTAATGCTTTTTGAATTTTCTCTTTTTCTAAATGTGTCACCCACTGCGCAGGTTGAAAACGCTCCCAGTCAATATACTAAATAGCTAGTCTTCCTCTATCTTTTTGGCGATCGCTATGAATAGGTTCCCATGCTAAAGACTCTGAATTATTTAGTTGCACTGAGTAATGAAAATATTTGGGTTTTGAAGGTCGTGATGATACAACAAGCGTCCATATTCAGGATGAAAGAAATTGTTATCAATTAAAGGATGAAGCATTAATATTATGTCCGGTAGCATCGGTATTGTATATAGAAGTTAAGGAAAAATCTTGGATAAGGTAGATATTTCCCCAACTTTTACACGCTCCGATACCAACGGACATGATATGATGTACTGCTTTAATGATTAAGTTATAGGTTAAGTTAATAACATTATAACAGGTAATATTATCTCTGGTTAAATAGTGAATGTTGGGTTGAGCAACGAAACCTAACCTATCCAAAGTAAAAAGAATAGTATAGAAGAAAATTCAGCAACTTTAACAATCTTTTTTAATGAGTTTTGAAGAGAAGGATGTACTAAGGTATTTGCGTAGTGCTATAGAAGTTATTATAATAGAGTTAAATTAGATTTGATGGCATGACCATAAAAATTATGCAGAGTGCCAAGGTAAAAGTTCATATTCCCAAGAATGGGATTTTATATCTTCGTTTACCAAGATTAATTATCTGTATTTTGTCAATAAATTGTAATGATTTTTAACTAAAAAAGGAGTTGATTCTATGCTAGTTAAAGGAATTAAAAGAGGCAAAATTATTGAGTTATTAGAGGAAGTTAATTTTCCTGATAACCAAGAGGTTTTAATAGAAATTAGAGATGTTAATGATTTTGGGTTAGATTTACATAAAGATTTTAATTTTAATGCAAAGATAGAACAGGAGGGAATTATTTTTAATAATGATGACTTGGGTAATGTAGAGGATAATTCAGCAGAGATAGAAGTAGATTTATAACCTTAAAGTATTTGCTAAGTAGGTAGGTCTAATTAAAACTTAAAAAATTGTAGGGGCGGGTTTAACCGAAAGCCTTGAAATAACCAGAACTTAGTTCTCAAAACCCGCCCTCTAATATTACGTTTGTTTATTTTCATATACTTACTTAGTTAATATTATCGTCAGCTATCAGCCGTCAGCTATGAGTTATTAACTTATCCTGTTTGGAAGTTTGTGTTTGAGAAATTAATCTCCAAAAAGTGAAATATAAATAATAAAGATAGTCAGCTAATTTTAATCACTCCTGTAGGTTTGCTCGGCTATTAGCTGACTGCTGACTGCTAATAGCTGAATTTATATATTATTAATAGAAAAATCAGTAATCCAACCTCGTTGAACAAACAATGGGAGTAAGGAACCAACATCCACTTGATGCTCAATATCAACTAATTTTTCACAGATAATTTCAAATGGATAATTTCCTTGAAAAGCAGTTAATAATTCCCACTCATCATCATTAGGTAAATCAATTCGCATATCATAATTTTGTCGCCACAAAAATATTTTTACTCCACCTTCATCTAAACTTACTATCTCATCACCTTGATAATCAGGTTGATTAATTTCCCAAATTCTATGGATAGGATAAATAGACTCTAAAAGTACACTATTTTTGGGTAGATAAAAAATCAACTCTCCCCATTTTTCTTCAGGAATTTTACCCAAAGCTTGGAAATCTAAACTCCTTGTATCTTCCCCACAAAAAATGCGATGCCAATGCCATTCTAAACGCGCCACATCTGACAGATATGGTAAATTTTTTACAGGTTCAAAATTAGCAAGAAAATCTGGAAATTCTTCCCCATAATCTCCTAAGTCTGGTGATACACAAGGAAACTGATTAATAAATTTTAATGCCGTTGCATTAAAAAATTTTTCACCCACTAACTGGCAACAAACAGGATAAATTGAAGCTAATGTATTACTTAAATTACCAACAACATTATTGCGGTAAATTGCCAAACTTTCCGCAGGTGCTAAATTATTCGGTGCTTTGATATGTTTGCTTAATTCTTCTATGCTAATAGTGTCTCTTTCCCACACAGCTCGAAGAAATAAGTTTTGTAGAGCGATCGCTTCCATTACCTTACTTTTTCTAATAGACATCTCCAAAAATCAAAAATGAAATAAATTAAAGATATGAAATTAACAATTTGATATCCTATTCCCTATTCCCTATTCCCTATTCCCTATTCCCTGACTTCTGGAAGAAGTCTAATAATTTTTCAGCTTTATTTGCTTCTGCCATTAATACTTCAAAACTAGGAATATCAGTATCCCATTCTATTAAAGTTGGTACAGCGCCAAACCTAATTAATGCCTCTTGATATAATTCCCAAACTGGAGGATGTACGGGATAACCGTGAGTATCTAATAAATAATTTTCTTTTTCTTCGTAACCTGCTAAATGAATCTGTTTAACTCTTGTTTTTGGGATACCATCCAGATAATTTAGAGGATCAATTTGATTATTTATGGCATTAACATAAAGATTATTTACATCCAAAAGTAAATAACAATCTGCTTTTTTAACTAATCCTTCAATAAACTCCCATTCTGACATAGTTGAATCTGTAAAACTTAAGTATGGGGAGGGATTTTCAATCAAAATTTGTCTACCTAAAAATTCCTGTACTTGCAAAATTCTGGATGCCACAAAATTCATTACCTCTTCTGTATAAACAAGAGGAATTAAATCATTAAGATAGTGACCATTCACAGATATCCAAGATAAATGATCGGAAATTAAATCTGGTTCAACTTTTGCTGCTAAATTTTTTAATCTAGTTAAATAATCTAAATTTAAGGGGTCTGTTGAACCTAAAGACATTCCGACTCCATGTAGAGTAACTGGATAATCTTGACGAATTTTTTCTAAATGAAATAGTGGCAAACCACCTGCACAAAAATAGTTATCTGATAAAACTTCAAACCAATTTACTTTTGGTTTTTGAGTAAGAATATATTGATAATGGAGAGACCGTAATCCAATTCCTGCACCTTGAATTGAAGGTGACTTAATGCAGGATAAATCTCCATTTATTTGCAAATTCGGATTAATATCAGATTCAAACTTTTGAGATTCTAACTCGGTTGTCATAAGTTATTTTGATATTGATAAAAATATGGCATTCTTGAATTATAAGGTGATTTGATGGAAGAGAGAAAATCAAGAAAGAGATATTTATTTATAGAATATTTTCCTCTTCTCAATTCTATTAACCTCAAATCATAACTTGATTCAAAAATGCCAAAATTTTTGTAATAATCACTTTACTTTGGTAGCTAATATATAGCAAGCCTATTTCTTATTGTCCCTTAATAGTTGCACCAACAATTTTCTCACAAGTACCTATAGGAACATAAATCCACTCTTCTTTATCTGAATCTACTGTAGCCTTACCCGAACAGTCATGTTTGCTAGTACCACAATCATTCATGCCCGCTTTAACAATACCAGCACATTTTTCCATACCTTCTTTTCCAGCAAGAGCTTCCTGATTACTACCTAGAGTAGCAATACCAACAGCTAATACACCAGTCATAGCAGTAGCTAAAGCTAGCTTCTTATTGATGTTTTTCATAATGTCATTTGCTCCTATTAATAAACTTTAATCTTCAATATAAAAAGTATCTACAATAGATATTAAGACAGTCTTTGAAAAATCTGAGATTCACCTGAGAAATTGGTAAAAAGTTGGTGAGTCTTTTTGAGCATTAAGATTGGGATTTTTCTCCCGCTTATTCATCAGTAAAATTTTATAGAGTAGATTGAATTTTGTCATGGCAAACTGATTACCTGCTGGCATCTGTGCAACTATAAAGTTAAAAGTTAAAAATCTTAATTTAAGTAATTTTGATAATCTTCCTAAAAGAGATGGGTGCATCTCATATTTGCCAAAATACTTTTTCCCTATTCCCTATTCCCTATTCCCTATTTCCTGTTCCCTGTTCCCTGTTCCCTGTTCCCTAAAAGCGATAAATTTTTGGCTTTCTTCACGCATTGAGATGCACCCAAAGAGATGTACTATAATAAGTAACTGTCCAAATTTTAAGTATTTGCTATAAATATATATAAAATCCTCAAAAAATATATCTTAAGTATGTAGACAACTAAAATTACTTGTTTATGTATATACTCACTATTATCAAGGAAATTATTATTAATTCAACGAACATAATTTAACTCAAAGAAAATCTCAAAATTATGCAACTTAAAACTATTTGGCAATTCGGCAGTAATAACCCAGAAAATCCCAATAATCTAGATACTATTCGTGAATGGTGGGCAGCTCTAGCAGGAAAAGAAATTACCTGGCGACAAAGACTAATTCCTGATAGTGGAGATATTTCAGAACTTGATTGGGAACCACAAAGATTTGATGAAATATTTCTCATTGCTCAACCAGAAATTCGCGGTATTACTCTTTATTGGCGGAAACCTAATTCTCCCACAGAAAGTAATACAACTGTGCAAAAGTTAGCACTAAATCATACTCGTCAGGAATTATATATTTTTCCACAATCTCAACAAAAACTGGTAATTCGAGTTGCATTACCACAAATTAAATATCAAAGAATTGAACTGAATAATCCCGAAATTTTTGTCGAAAATAATATGCTCTTATTTCAGGATGCTAAACAGTTATTAGAAGTACAAATTAAACTAACTCCCGAACAGTTAAATCAATTAAAGGAAAAACTTAAATAAGATGACTAATCATACCAATGAAATTATTGATGTACAACAAATTTTCTGGCAATTTTTCTGATAATTCAGGGAGAGTATCTATTTGGGGTTTGCTGAAAAAGTCTTTATTTAGGGAGTAGGGGAGTAGGGGCGAATGGCAATTCGCCCCTACAGATGATATAGGATTTTATCTTTTGCTTACAGCCCTTTTCAAATTAGACATCTCCATAAACAAAACCTTGTAAGGACGCTGTATGCAACGTCCCTACTGTGGTCTGCCGAAATAAAAACTGGTATAAGTCTTGACATTTTTGCTCAAACTTTTATCCTACCACTGCGAAACTTCCCGGATACACTTTCCCATCTAACTTCATCAAAGCTTCATAATCCATTTTTGCATAACTAGACACCTCTATTTGATTTTAGAGAGATTCACCTGAAAGTTTTAGGTGTATCTCTCAAATTTCTTCATGCAATGGAATATTTTCTATTTGTGGTGAATAACCCCATTGAAAATTCCCGCCGTAATATTATGTCCGGTTGAGTAGTTTAATTAGAGCTGCGTAGAATTGCTCTAGCCAGAACTATAGATATTGCTCAAGCAATTCTACAAACAAAAACTTTTTCACTGCTCATTTACTAACCTAACTTTTGGAAGCCAACTGAATCTCTACAACTGAAGTCGTTACTACGAACGAGCGATCGCCCTTCCACAATCAACAGCGTTTGGCGATCGCTCTCAACTCATTACCCAACTCTCAAAAAATGCTATAATCTAGACTGCAAAAAAGTGAAACCTAGAAATTATGGCAGTTGATTCTGCAAAACCCAAAATAAAGCTTGACCTTAATTTTGAGCTATTAGTTGAAGAATATCAGCAATAAGCTAAAACCCTGCCAAAACCTAAAAATGTAGAACAAACCCTTCAATTAGTATAAAGATAGCAGGGGCAATCGATTATAGAAAATTCAACAAATGGTAATAACGATTACCCAAACTTAAAACAAACTAAAATTCCAACCAACTTCTCATAAATGTCCCATAATTTGGTCTAGTCCAGAGAATAGTATATTATAGCTCCTGATTACTATTTCCCGTTCTATCAACATAATATGGAACTCAAAGACTTTCTGGGGACAGACCTTAAATACGACGTAAAAACTCTGGCCGACGATGAACACCTGACTCGCGAGATTCAGGCCATACTTATTGACCTAAATATGCTTAACCCGCCAGTAGATGGGATATTTGGCCCATTAACTACCGCAGCACTTCATCGGTTTCAAGTTAATCAAAAAAGTGGTGAAGCTGGATATTTAGGGGAGAAAACTATTAACAAATTGTTCGAGGCAATAGAAGCAAATATTCCGGCAGCTCCAATTATATTAAAAACTAAAAAAGACACTATTCTTAAGTCTAGACCCCTTCAATCTTCTCAATTAACTGATTCAGAAAAACATCATATTCCTGCTAATCAAGAATTTGAACTTTTAGCTTACGCTCCAGTAAGAAACCACTTCCGAATTGCTTTTCGTAACCATAAACATAACAGTTCAGGAGTTTGGTATATCCATGAAAAAAACATTGAAATTTCTGAAAATAATCAAGTTGTTCATCCCAAGTTCAGACCAGAAAATATCAGAATAAAAGTTCCATACAAACCAAAACTAGATGATTGGTATAATCCTACTGGCTTATGTAATATTACTTCAATCGCTTCATGTTTAGAATTTTTAGAAGCGAATCGTAGTTCTAATTATGGTGAATTTGAAGATGAGCTTTACGAGTATGCTTTAAGTCAAGGTTACAGTCGTCATAATCCATATCATTTAGTTAAAATTGTTAGAGATTATGGATGTAAAGATACTTTTAAAACTAATGCTACAATTGAAGAAGTTCAAGATTTCTTAATAGCAGGAAATCCTGTCGCTATACACAGTTATTTTACTTCTTTTGGTCATCTAATTGTTGGTGTTGGTTTTGATAATGAAGGATTATTTATTCACGACCCTTATGGCGAATGGTTTTCTACTGGATATCGTACTGACTTAAGTGGTGCTTATCTACATTATTCTTATCGATTAATTCGTAATGTTTGTATGCCAGATGGTAGTTTCTGGGTACATTTTATTTCAAAATAAGGGAACAGGGAATAGGGAATAGAGAATATAGAATTAGGGAATTAGGGAATAGGGAATTAGGAATAGTAAAAAAAGTTTCTATCAGTAAGCTAAAGATTCTCCATCTATTACTAAATAGCTAGGGAATTTTTTAGGAGTCAGGAGCCAGAAATCAGAATTTAATGGTTTAAATACCATTTTTTAGGCCATAAATCATTTTTATTGTCAAAGAGACATTTCCTGTAAAATATTTTTACCGCTTCATTAAAACGCTCAAAAAGTTAGCATAAAAGGCAGATAAGGAAAAAAAAATACTCCCCTAGTCCCTACTCCCTACTCCCTACTCCCTACTCCCTAATTTTCATACTTAAATCTAACCAAGTTGACCGAGTAATAGGAGCACTTGTAGAAATATAATCTACTCCTGTTTCGGCAACATTCCTAATAGTTTCTAAGGTAATATTTCCCGAAGCTTCTATTTTAATCCGACGATTATTTTGCCGAATCATTTTAACTGCTTGCTCCATCACTTCAACAGACATATTATCAAGCATAATAATATCTGCTTGATGCTCCAAAGCAGTCTCTACTTCTACTAATGTTTCTGTTTCTACTTCAATAGTTAAAGGATAAGGCATTGTTTCTCTGACTTTAGCGATCGCTTCCCCAATACCTCCAGCAGCAGCAATATGATTATCTTTAATCATTACCGCATCATCCAAACCCATCCGATGATTTTTTGCCCCACCAACTTGAGTGGCATATTTTTCTAATATTCTCAGACCAGGTGTTGTTTTCCGAGTATCAACGAGTTGCACTGGTAGATCGGCAATTTTATCTGCATATCTACGAGTCATAGTTGCTATCCCACTCAGACGCATTCCTAGATTTAAGGCCACCCTCTCCCCAGTGAGTAAACTATCTAAAGGCCCATCTAATTTAGCAATTACTGTTCCCTTCTCGCACCATTCCCCCTCTGCAACACTGGGTAAAAAATTTACCTTTTCATCCAGAAGTTGAAATACCCTAGCTGCTATGGGTAAACCTGCAATGACTCCTGCTTCCTTTACTAACCAATGGCCAGTACCTAAAATTACTTCACTACCTGAAAATAGGCCAGAAGTTGTGCGATCGCCTCTACCAATATCTTCTAGCAGCCAATCTTTTAATAAATTATCTAATATTAGTTTTGGAGGTACAACTGCTTTCATAGTTTCGCCTTTTTCCGATATTAATAAATTGAATAAAATTATTTTTTCCTATACAATAATAATTATCTTGTACATTGCCTATTTTAATATTTAAAATCAATATACAGGGTGGATTAAAATATCTCTCAAAATGATGATACACCAAGATTTTTTTTAATCTACCCTTACTATTAGAATCAACTAGCGTGAGTTACAATTATAATTACAAAATCTGCCTCAATTAATCAAATTTTATTTGTCTCCATCAATGCTTTCCGCGTTCTATTAACACTTTCTTCCGTATCAACTAAACTATTTAAGGCTAATCGAATATCATCAGAAACTCCTAAAAGTTTAGCTGCTTTTATGACAGCCTTTTGTTCTTCATACGCGAATTCTAAATCAGCTTTAGACATTTTTATGGCATGATAAATTAACGATCTGGCAACATTAAAAGGCACATCAGCTCTATTAATATCAGGAATTAGTTCTTCCAAATTGCCATTTTTGTAGTCAAAAGTTTTGTATGCTTCAATAATGTGTTCTGGCACATTTAAAGAAAGTTGGTGATTTATTAGCCAATTCATTTCTGCTTGGCTAACTTCTCCATCAGCTCCAGCAATAGTCAGCAAAGCATAGCCATAGTTAAGAGTAGCTATTTCTTCAGCATTAGATAAACCATATTCATCTTGGAAAAATGCCGGAAATTCAACTTTTTTGTCAGATAAATCGCTCATAAGTTATTCGTAATAATAAATTACATTAGAATAGTCTTGAGAATCATATCATAACTATAGCAATCAGGAATAATTGTGAGAAAAAACTGTAGGGGTTTGGTCTCCAAACCCAAGTACCAAGAGATTTCGAGACCAAAAGCCCTACGATAAAATCTTACAACCTATTTAGACTTATTTAGGATTGCTCTAAATAGTATTTAGATACTGTTTTTCAATAATTGATAATTGATAATTGATAATTACCTCTCCCTAAAAGCTATCCCTTATAAGGAACTGCTGAAAACCTTGTGGGGAGAGGGGGAGCAGGGAGCAGGGGAGAAGGGAGAAATAGTTATAGTAGCTAGGCAAAACTACTTAAGTTATTAAAAAAAATGTAATTTTGAATACATTTTTGCTGTGAAAAAAGCCTTTTCAAGACCTACACACACATAACTTGTCTGTTTTGTCAAGTTTTATGTTAAGAAAGATGTTTATAAAGCATAGCCCTAAAAGGAAGAGGATTGAATAAAAGGAAATTTTTTTTGTTTCTCCACGGTGAGTGAGAGGCTTTATACCTTTATTTTTTGGTAAGAGGAATGTTAAATTCACCAAAAAACAAAGGTTCTCTTGTATCGTTAAGAGAACCTTTGTTTATATTTAACCTGGCATCGTGCTATTTTACCGGGCAGCTACCCACCGAGTATCTTCGCCACTCTAGCGTTTCACTTCCGAGTTCGGGATGGATCGGAGTGGTTCCACTACGTCATAGACACCAGGAAAACTTTATAATCACTTTAATTAATTATATTTGCCTTTAACCTTTAGGTCTTCCAGCTCTTTGTTTTCCTTACATTTATTACTATAAATACCTTTTCTATAAATGTCAACCCCCTAAGCAAAATTTTTTTTCCGTCTCAAACTTTGAGTTCAAATCGTTCATTTTTCCTCAAATGCCTAACTAAAAAACGTCCATCTCTTAATCATCCCATCCGTGCCTAAAATCTTTAGTCTAGCTTTCCTTTTTTCTCAAACCATTTAATAACCTGCTGAACTGTCAAATCCTGAATTGGTATAGCAGATTCTTGAGCAACCTGCTTTAAAGGAGATAACGAGGCCATCACCAATTTAATAAAGAAACTCTCAAAATTAGCATCTATATCTAAATTTTGCTTCAGACTTTCATCCTTTTTAATCCAAGTTTCCACCTGTTCAGCAGGTATTTTCTCTGGAGTCAAACCTGTTTCAGTGGCTATTTGCCTTAAACACCTCAAAGAATAAATGGCCAATCGTGTTGAAAACTTATCCTTAGAAGTTAGGAGCGCTGCATCAACTTGAGCAGACTCCTCTGGCGTTAAAAATTCCATCGATGGTTGCATATCAACTTTTAATTTTATATTTTTTTATTGACAGTATAAAGAAAAATTACACCACTTCTTCGCTTCTTCCTTCTTCCTTCTGTTTAATAATTAAATAACCACAACGATGTTCTCCATTAACAATCCAATGGGTTCTCTCTACAGTACAATCAGGCAGTACAGCACCAAACATCTCTAACTCATGGCCACAAACACTGGGGAAAGATTCGGCCACATTAGATATGGCACAGTTATGTTCTATCAATATATATCCTTCAACTTCCTCTAAAGTTGAATCACTTTTGAATTTTGAATTTTCAATTTTGACCTGTTCATTAGGATACCACTCTGCCATGTAACCCTCAGCTTTGCGGAGTTCTACTAAATGGGCTACGCGCTCCTGCACTGATCCTGTTCCCAGTAGTTGGCGATAGTGCATTGCCTTACGTTGCCATTGTTTGTGCAGGATTTGGGTAAGTTGGTCATATCCCATAGTTTCTGCCAAAGTATCCAGAAAAGAAACAGCGAACTGATCGTAACTGTGGGGAAAGCGATCGCGTCCCTGAGTTGTCAGTTCATAGATATGTTGTGGCCTTCCCATTCCTGTTGCTACTGATTTATATATAATCAGTCCTTCTGTTTCTAAGTCTTTTAAATGGCGACGTATGGCCTGGGGGCTAATTTCTAATGACTCAGCTAACTCTGAAGCAGTAGCTTGAGTTCGCTTCATCAAATGTTGCAGGATTTCTTGTTTGGTTGAATTTTGTTGAGTTGTTTCCATTATTTCAATTATCAGTTATCAGTTATCAGTAACAACCTCTGTATTGGGACACTTGAAATACTGAAGTTGATTTTTTATTCCCTTAAAAGGACAAGAGACCTTATTTTTTGTTTTTTTGGTCAAAAAAAATTTTTTACTGGACTTTGACAATATCACTGTTGTTAATGTAACCTAAAATAGACTTAAGCAACAAATAAGTTGTTTAAATCCTAATGGCCACTAAAGCCTCTTTAAATTACTAAGTAAGTAAATCAGGACTTAGACACCCAAACAAGAAACCGAGTTTATTGCCCTGATTATTTCAAATCACGAAATTTCGTCGATCAACCCGGTTTCTGTGTAAGTCCTATAAATATAACTAGGAAATAATTACTAGGAAATAAGTAAAATGACTGCTAAAGTAACAACCTTAGTTAATCAACCTTATAAATATGGTTTCGTCACTGATATTGAATCAGATACTATTCCTCGCGGACTCAGTGAAGATATAGTTCGTCTGATTTCTGCAAAAAAGAATGAACCAGAGTTTATGCTTAACTTTCGCCTCAAAGCATATCAGAAGTGGTTGCAAATGAAGGAACCAGTATGGGCGCAGGTTGACTATCCAAAAATAGACTACCAGAATATAATTTACTATTCAGCGCCAAAGGTTCAAGATAAGAAAAAAAGCTTAGATGAAGTAGATCCTACTTTGTTGGATACTTTTGAGAAACTGGGTATCCCTCTATCAGAGCAGAAACGTCTGAGTAATGTTGCAGTTGATGCTGTCTTTGATAGTGTTTCTGTTGCTACTACTTTTAAAGAAAAGCTTGCTGAAGAAGGAGTGATTTTTTGCTCTATTTCTGAAGCAGTAAAGGAATATCCAGAATTAGTGGAAAAATATCTGGGTAGTGTTGTACCAGTGGGGGATAATTTTTTTGCTGCTCTAAATTCTGCTGTATTTAGTGATGGGTCTTTTGTTTTTATTCCTAAAGGTGTACAATGTCCGATGGATTTGTCTACTTACTTTAGAATCAATAATGGTGACTCTGGGCAGTTTGAGCGGACTCTTATTGTAGCAGAAGAAAGTAGTTCTGTCACCTATTTGGAAGGTTGCACTGCTCCGATGTTTGATACTAACCAACTTCATGCTGCGGTTGTTGAACTTGTTGCTCTGGATAACGCTGATATTAAATATTCGACTGTGCAAAACTGGTTTGCTGGAGATGAAAATGGTAAGGGTGGTATCTATAATTTTGTGACTAAGCGCGGTTTGTGTAAGGGAGTAAATTCTAAAATTTCCTGGACGCAAGTAGAAACTGGTTCCGCTATTACCTGGAAATATCCTAGTTGTGTTTTAGTGGGTGACAACTCAGTAGGAGAATTTTATTCTGTTGCTCTAACTAATAATAAACAACAAGCAGATACAGGTACAAAAATGGTACATATCGGCAAAAATACTCGCAGTACAATTATTTCTAAGGGTATTTCTGCTGGAAATTCTGCTAATAGTTACCGTGGTTTAGTGAAAATGGGATCTGGTGCGAAGGGTGCGCGGAACTATTCTCAATGTGACTCAATGTTAATAGGCGATCGCGCTCAAGCAAATACTTTTCCCTATATTCAAGTAGACAATAATACTGCTAAGGTTGAGCATGAAGCTTCTACTTCTAAAATAGGAGAAGACCAACTTTTCTATTTTACTCAAAGAGGTATTTCTGCTGAAGATGCAGTGTCTATGATTATCAGTGGTTTCTGTAAAGATGTATTTAATGAATTGCCGATGGAATTTGCTGCGGAAGCTGATAAGTTATTGAGTTTGAAATTAGAAGGAACGGTGGGATAATTAATAATTGATAATGGATAATGAATAATTGATAATTAATTCCTAGAGGTTTAAAGCTTTTCCTTACCAATGGATAATTGATAATCAGAGATGGTTGGCATTATTTATTATTCATCATCAATTAATAATTAGCGTAAAAATGTAGGTTGGGTAGAACAAAGTGAAACCCAACATCAGCGTTATTATTGCCATACTTTATAAAAATCTGTCTTAATAAGGGATAGGTTATTAAGTAATTATGCAGGATTAATTACATATACTTTCAAGTCTAAAAGCATATATTCCTGTGATTTAGGAATAAAATTAGGTACTTGTTGTTGGGTTTTTCCGTTGGAAATGCTCCGCAAACGTTCTATGCTGCGCAATGAATCGCGCAAACAACCCAACCTACACTTATTCAAGGATTTTACTAAAAAAAAATAATTCAGAACTATTCAAAGGGGTAAACATGATTAAAGAAAATAGCGAAGTTATTTTATCTGTTAAAAACTTAACAGCTAATGTCGAAGGAAAAGAGATTCTTAAAGGCATGAATCTAGAAATAAAAGCTGGAGAAATTCATGCTATTATGGGTCCGAATGGTTCCGGTAAAAGTACCTTTTCTAAAGTATTAGCAGGTCATCCTGCTTATGAAGTTACAGGTGGAGAAGTTACATTTTTAGGTAAAAATTTATTAGAAATGGAGCCAGAAGAACGTTCATTAAATGGTGTGTTCTTAGCATTTCAATATCCTCTAGAAATTCCTGGAGTGAGCAACTTAGATTTTTTGCGAGTTGCTTATAATACGAAACAGAAATATCAAGGATTAGAAGAATTAGACGCTTTTGATTTTGACGATTTGGTACAGGATAAATTAGGTATTGTCAAGATGAAACCAGAATTTTTAGACCGCAGTGTAAATGAAGGTTTTTCTGGTGGAGAAAAGAAGCGAAATGAAATCTTACAAATGGCATTGTTAGATCCAAAATTAGCAATTTTAGATGAGACAGATTCAGGATTAGATATTGATGCTTTGAGGATAGTCGCAAACGGAGTAAATGAATTGGCAAATGAATCAAATTCTATGTTAGTAATTACTCACTATCAACGTTTATTAAACTATATTGTGCCAGATTTTGTTCATGTAACTGAAGGCGGTAGAATTATTAAAACTGGTACAAAAGAATTAGCATTAGAACTAGAAGAAAAAGGTTACGATGATGTGATTGAAGAAGCAAAGGTAGGGGTTTAAATAATTAATAATTAACAATTAATAATTAATAATTACCTCTTCTTAAAAACTAAGATGATTGGTTCAGAGGAACTTTTTTTCTCCCTGAAATGAAAGGAGAGGTTTTAAACCTTAATTTTTGGGAAGATAATTTCTCAGAAACTTTTATAAATTTCCTTGAGCGGATGAGTAGAATAGTAGGGACGTTTTGCTGCGGAACATGTTTTGCTGGCGCATAACTCCGTTAACGGCTGTCGCCGACATGGAAAGCGGAGCATTCCGGAACGGAAAACGCATTTTTGCCTGTGCAACGTCCCTACACATAAAAAGAATTAACACTAACTGATTGATAGATAATTATCAAAAAGATTAAAAAAAAGTGTGTTAATGACTTAATAATTGAAGTGTCATCTAAGTATAGTATGATAGCAGTCGAAGCAAAGGGCGCAGACATTTCTCAATGCTGTTTTGCTTCGTAACATAAAACGCTCCGCGTTTCCCTATACGAAAAACCCTTGGAAATTCAACTGTTCCCTGTTCCCTGTTCCCTGTTCCCTAGTTTTGATAATTGGTATAAAAATTATGCAAGTGTCTGTAAAACCAGAGATATCTTATTTAGATAAATTACTCGAAGAATCTTGTAAAGGAGTTTCTCCAACTGTACCTCCAGAATTTCCTTTAGGTGCAAATATGGCAGCTTGGTTACAACAGGTTCGCGATCGCGCAGCAACTTGGGTGCGTGAGTTAGCTTTTCCGACTAAGCAAGATGAGGAATGGCGATTTACTGACTTATCTGCAATGATGAAGTTAGGTTTCCAAGCACCTGCTCCTGTAGAATTGGATGCTTTGAGTATCGCTCCCTTTATTTTACCGGAAGCAATAGACAGTCGGTTGGTATTTGTTAATGGAGTATTTGCACCTAACTTATCATCCCTGACAGATATAGAAAATGAGATATTTGTAGGCAACTTGGGACAGTTACCAACCGAATATCAAGAGCGCATCGGCAATTATTTGGCGCAACAACCAGGAAGTCAAGAAGTATTTACTTCCTTAAATACTGCTGGTTTAACTGATGCAGCAGTAGTATGGTTGCCAAAAAATCAGGTGGTAGAAAAACCAATACATCTATTATTTATTGCTACTGAGACGGAAATTCCCATATTGACTCAGCGTCGTTGTTTAGTCGTCGCAGAAAGTAATAGTAGCGCGAAAATAGTTGAGCATTGCGTGACAGCAGAAGTAATTTGCCCAGAAGCACCAAGTTCTCACCCCTATCTGACAAATACTGTCACAGAAATATGGGTAGAGGAAAATGCCGAAATTAATCATACTAGGGTGCAACGAGATGCAGGAGCAGCATTTCATATTGGCAAAACAGCGATCGCTCAAGCAAAAAATAGTCGTTATAGCTGTAATGCTATTCATTTAGGGGCAAAGTTATCTCGTCATAATTTAGAAGTGACTCAAATGGGTGAGGGAACAGAAACTAATCTTTATGGTTTGTCATTTATTGGTAACCAGCAAGAAGCGGATACTCACAGCAGCATTATTTTGAATCATCCCCATGGTGTGACTGACCAACTTTATAAGTGTATTGTTGACAATAAAGCGCATTCTGTATTTAATGGGAAAGTCTATGTTTCTCAAACTGCACAGTTGACAAATGCTGCTCAGTTAAATCGTAATTTGTTACTTTCTTCTGGAGGGAGAGTTGATACAAAACCGCAGTTAGAAATTATTGCCGATGATGTTAAATGTTCTCATGGAGCAACTGTTAGTCAGTTAGATGATGATGAGGTATTTTATTTACAAAGTCGAGGTTTGAGTCAAGAAGCAAGTCGCAACTTATTAATTGATGCTTTTGCAGCAGAAATTATTAACAAGTTACCCCTACCTTCTTTGCAACATATTTTAAAACAATGTGTCGCTTGTAAAGTTTAAAAGAAGGAATAAAACCGTAGGGGTTTGGTCTCCAAACCCTCCTACCAAACTTATAGTTTTTGCCAATAAATATTTCCAGTGACTGGAATTACTAATAACTCAACGATATTGAGTTTAGGTAAAATTAAATATCGTGGGGGGTTTGGAGTGGGGGGTTTGGAGTGTGGGGTTTGGAGACCAAACCCCTACCAAACTTATAGTTTTTGCCAATAAATATTTCCAGTGACTGGAATTACTAA